>QKGK01000048.1 GCA_003250455.1 Chloroflexota bacterium
TTGGGGTCATCGTCATTCTGGGCCTGGAAGACTGGCGATTAGGAGTGGGGATCGCAGTCCTAGCCCTCATCGGACTGCTTTTCCTCTACCTGATCAATAGGCGGATGATCCCGCGCTGGCAGGCTTTGCGAGAAGCGGATGCCCGGTTGTTTGGGTTCCTGGAAGAATGGCTCAATGGGACAGAAGAGATCCGCACCAGTGCAGGAGAGCCCTATATCATGCTCCGTCTATACCAGGCACTGAGAGTCCGCTGGCAAAAAATCCTGGCTGCGATGCGGCTCCAGGTGTTTGTGAGCGATCTGCCGATTGGGCTGTTTGGTTTGGCCTATGCAGTGGCCTTTTTTCTCAGCAATACTTTCTTCCGGGACGGCCAGATGACCATTGGTGAAATCTACCTGATTTTTTACTACCTCGATGTCATGCAAGGACCGCTGTGGGAGACTTTGCACCAGGTGGAAGACCTGCAGCGGGCAGCCGCCAGCATCAACCGGATTGCCGAACTGCGCCAGGTGCAGACCACCTTGCATGATGGCCCAGGGGTTGTTTTTCCCCCAGGCCCGTTGGGCGTTGCGTTTAACGAGGTAACCTTTCATTATGAAGATGACCCCCATAGCGATGTGCTGCGAGATATCACGTTTGCCCTTGAACCTGGCAAAGTACTCGGGTTATTGGGCCGCACCGGAAGTGGGAAAACTACCCTGACTAAACTGCTGTTTCGCTTCCATGACCCTTCTGGGGGGGCCGTTTTGTTGGGGAACCCCATCGATGTCTACAAAAACGGGGGAGCTGGTATCGATATCCGGCTTGCCCGGCAAGATCAGCTGCGCCAGCGAATCGGGATGGTCACCCAGGACGTACAGCTTTTCCAGGCCACCGTGCGCCAGAACATCACCCTGTTTGATGACACCGTCCCCGACCACCGGGTGCAGGAAGTAATCGGAGCTGTGGGGTTGGGAGATTGGTTTGCCACCCTACCTGATGGTTTGGATACCACCCTGGAAGCTGGAGGGAGCAACCTGTCCGCCGGAGAGGCCCAACTGCTGGCTTTTGCCCGAATTTTTCTGGCTGACCCGGGGCTGGTCATTCTGGACGAGGCCTCCTCCCGATTGGACCCCGCCACGGAACAACGCATTGAAGAAGCACTGGACCAGTTGCTTGTGAACCGGACGGGGATCATCATCGCCCACCGGCTGGAAACCATCCAACGGGCCGACGAGATCATGATCCTGGCAGATGGTAAGATTATCGAGCATGGAGAGCGGACCTGGTTGGTTGCTGACCCGGATTCCCTATTCAGCCGGCTGCTGCAAACCGGGATGGAAGAGGTGATGGTATGACCACGAACGGCAACGCACAAGGGACCTCATTTCCCACGGATAAAGCCTCCAGCCAGTTTATTTTGAAGCCCTATCGTTATTTCGTACGTATCATCCGGTACAGCCTCAAATATTTTGCCCTTGACGTCAGCACCGCCACCGTTTTCTGGCTGTCGCATACCGTGGTTGGGTTGATTATGCGTGCGTTCTTTAACTATTTGACCGGCGAATTGAAGATCAACCTGAGCGTTGGAGGGATAGCCGGACTGCAATTGGGGTACGCACTCCTGGCCTCGGTCTCGATGGCGGCAGCGATCTTGGCAAACACCGCTTTCCGCTATCAAAGTATGGCATTGATGATCCGCAACCTGTTTGCCCGCATTTTGGAGATGCCCGGAGGCAAACCCCTGCCCATTGGAAAGGATGGCAAGTCCATGTCCTCCGGCCAGGTGGTCAGCACCCTTCGAGATGACACAAATGAGATGATGTCCGCGATCACTTTGGTGGAAGACGTTACTGGGATGGGGATCTCTGCGTTGATCTCCCTGGTGATTATGGCGCGGATAAACCTGCTGGTGACGGTTGGGACTTTTCTCCCGTTGGGGTTGATTATTTTTGTCGCTCACCGTTTGGGAC
The DNA here is from genome assembly GCA_003250455.1 of Chloroflexota bacterium. GTDB lineage: Bacteria > Chloroflexota > Anaerolineae > Anaerolineales > UBA11579 > UBA11579. The sequence continues at coordinate 1,953 of QKGK01000048.1, forward strand.
CGCTGGTCGAACGCTACCGGCGGGCGAGCCGTGAGTCCACCAGCCAGGTAACCGGGGTGATTGCCGACATGTTTAATGGCACCCAGGCGATCAAGGTTGCCAATGCCGAAGAACGGATTATCGCCTATTTCCGCCAGCTTAACGACAAAAGGCGTACCTCCATGATCCGGGATCGGGTGCTAACCCAGTTAGTGGAAGCATTGAGTTGGGGGACAATGGATTTGGGCGTGGGCCTGATTCTGCTGTTTTCCGCGGGTGCATTTTTTGCGGGTGATTTCACCGTGGGTGATTTTGCGTTGTTCACCTCCTATCTTTGGCCGATCACCGAACTCATGCGCATGGCCGGCCGGACCATCACCTTATATAAACAGGCTGGAATTTCCCTGGAACGAATGGAACAGATGATGCAAGGTGCCGAACCAGGTGGGCCGGTAGCCAGCAACCCGGTCTACATGTTTGGCGAGTTTCCCGAACTGCCGTACACTCCAAAAACCGCGGACCACCGGTTGGAACACCTGAAGGTATCCAGACTGACGTACCAGTACCCGGCACCAGATAATTCGGTCAGCGGGGTCAACGACATTTCCTTCGAACTCAACCGCGGCTCGCTCATCGCCATCACCGGGCGGATCGGCTCAGGCAAGACCACCCTGTTAAAAGCACTATTGGGGCTGCTTCCGGCTCAATCCGGTTCGATCTTCTGGAACGGGGACCCTGTTACCGATCCGGCGATTTTTTTTGTGCCGCCGCGCTGCGCCTATACCGGTCAGGTTCCTCGACTGTTCAGCGAGACCCTACGGGAAAACATCCTCCTGGGACTGCCGGAAGACCGGGTGGATCTGAACCAGGCGGTCCGGCTGGCTGTTTTTGAAAAAGATGGCGCGGATATGGAGGCCGGACTGGATACCCTGGT
>QKGK01000341.1 GCA_003250455.1 Chloroflexota bacterium
CTGATGGTTGGCTGTGCGTATTCCGAGGAAGCCAATCCGAAGCACCTTCATGAGAATCTCCTTTTCCTTCCGGTCCCACTGTTGAGGAAAATCTTGCTTATTGATGGCTGAACGACAAATTTCTGGATGGGGCGATGCTGAAAATTAGTACTAACATATTATACCTGCATAGGTAATTGATTGGCCTTCTCCTCCCGAACACGGGTTATAATTCAGATAAATCATATCCAAATTACAAGTTGCGGGTTGTAACTCCTGACCCCGTACGGGGTTTAGTTTGTTATTCTAAAGTTAAAGGTATATGTTATGGATTTTCTGCAAAATGTACGGCTCATTCAGGGAGGGATGGGCGTTTATGTCTCTAACTGGCGGCTGGCGCAGGCCGTCGCCAAGGATCGACCGGGTACAACGGTCGGCACGGTCTCCGGCACCGGGCTGGATGTCGTCTATGTACGCATGCTCCAGCTTGGCGACCCGGGCGGGCATGTCCGCCAGGCGATGGCCGCCCTGGACGAACAGTACGGGGTTTCCATCGGGAAAAAGCTCGTTGACAGCTATTTCATCGAGGGCGGCAAGCAGCCAGATGCCAAGTTCAAGAATGCGCCCCAGCATATTGTGCGCCCCGAAGGCGGCGGCAATACCGTCCCGGCGCCCAGGGAAGACGGGGAGTCGGTTCCGCTCTACCTGGACGAAACCGTGGCCGAGATCCTGATCGCCACCGGTTTTGCTGAAGTGTGGCTGGCAAAGCAAGGGCACCAGGGACGCATCTTTATCAACTTCCTCAAAAAAGTGGAACTCCCCTTGATCTATACTCTGTACGGCGCCATGCTTGCTGGATTGGACGGGGTGATCGTGGGGGCGGGCAACCCGGATGGCCTGGCGGCAGACCGCACCAGCCTGGTGAATCACCAGACCGTCAGCACTAAGCTGCAAATGCTCTACCGCGCCTCGGGGGAATCCTTCCATGTGCCCTTTGACCCCCATCTGGTCGCAGACGGCGGACTGACCAAAAATCCGCTCAAACGCCCGGCATTCCTGGCGATCGTCTCGCTGGAAAACCTGGTGGATGCGCTGGCCAACAGTACCACCGAGCCGCCGGACGGCTTTATCATCGAGCACCATACGGCTGGCGGGCATAATGCTCCGCCCCAGGGGCCGCTGGTGAAGGACGAAGAAGGACAGCCGCAGTACAGCGAGGCAGATGAGCCAGACCTGCAGGCTATCCGGGATGCCGGGCTGCCCTTCTGGATGGCGGGCGGATACAGCAACCACGTCCGCTTCGAGCAGGCGCGCGCTTTCGGGGCCAACGGGGTGCAGATCGGGTCGAACTTTGCCCTGTCTGAGGATTCCGGGATGGGGCCGGCGTACAAGTCGGCGATCCTGAATGCGATCAAAAATGGGGCTGAAGATGTGGATCTGGTCAAGACCACCATGTTCTCGCCCACCGGGTTCCCCTTCAAGGTGGCGCAGCTGCCCGGCACGCTGGCCGAAGAAGAGGTCTACGCAGCCCGCATGCGGGTGTGCGATATTGGCCTGCTGCAGCAGCGCGGGTTGAGCAAGCCCGCCGCCGACGGCTCTCGCCGCCTGTTCATGCGCTGCTCGGCTGCCCCGATCAAAGGCTACGTCAGCAAGCGCGGGCTGGAATTTAACACCGAGGAGCGGCGCTGTCTGTGTAACGGGCTGCTCTCCACGGTGGGGCTGGGGCAGATTGTGGGGAAGAATGGCACCCATTCCGAAGAACCGCCGATCGTCACCCTGGGGAATAACCTGGCAGGCATCCGCCGGCTTTCCCGCAACGGGCAGGCCCGTTATTATGTCCGGGACGTGGTCGCTGATATCCTCGATGGGGTGTAACATTTTTTAGAATGCGTTAAAGACGAAACCCGCCAATCTGGCGGGTTTCGTTTGTTTTATGGGTAATATGTTCTGATGATATTTGGAACAAATTAGTTGTTGGCGTCCCGCCAGGGTTGGGAATCGGGGACAAACAGCGGCGAGCCAAACTCTTCCACGCCGAAAGTGCCGATCTTTTCCTGCACAGGGACGGAGATCAGCCAGTCGATGAACAGGTTGGCTAAATCTTCCTGGATCTCAGGGTTCTTTTCCGGGTTGACGGACATCACGCCATAAGGGTTGAACAGGATGGAATCTCCTTCTACCACGATCACCAGTTGGGTGCCTTCCAGCGTGCGGGCCAGGTAGGTCGCCCGGTCGGTGAGGGTGTAGGCCTGCTGCTCATCCGCCATGGTCAGTACTGCGCCCATGCCCTGCCCGGCAGAAATGTACCAGTCTCCGGCAGGTTCGATCCCGGCGGCCGCCCAAATGGACTTCTCTTTGGTGTGCGTGCCGGAATCATCGCCGCGGGACACAAAGGGTGCACCGGCATCGGCAATCGCCTGGAACGCTGCTGCTGCGTCGGTCATGCCCATAATGCCGGCTGGATCATCGGCAGGGCCAACGACGACAAAATCGTTGTACATCACGTCTTCACGACGAACGCCATGGCCAGCTTCCATGAAGGCATCTTCGCGGGCGCGGGCATGCACCAACAGCACGTCGGCATCGCCATTTTCGCCCAATTCCAGCGCCTGTCCGGTGCCAACGGCGATCACATCCACCTTGATCCCGGTTTCAGCTTCAAAATTGGGCAGGATGAAGTCGAGCAAGCCCGAATCATCCGTGGAGGTGGTGGTAGCGAGGATAAGCGTGCGTCCTTCTGTCGAGGGTGTATCTTCACTAACCTCTTCCGTTGGGGCGTTCGCGTCGTTTTGCGGCATTTCCGTGGGTTCTTCAGCCTGACTGGAGCACGCCCCCAGCAGCAGGGTAAGAATCATTACCATACTGAACAGCCAATAAATTC
>QKGK01000077.1 GCA_003250455.1 Chloroflexota bacterium
GAAGATTCGCCCTGGTTATCTTCCACATCAACGGATTCGACTGCGTAATCCGGTGAAAACGATCGGTGATTCCGGACGATGCCGATCAGCCAATCCGGTGATGTCGATCGCGGATTCCGATTGATGACGATCACGGATTCCGGCGATGCCGATCACAGGAGGGGCGGAGCAGGCTGGATAAGACATCATAACGTAAAAAGCCCTAATCTTTCAAGGGGGAATGGGTTTTGCGCATTGAATCTCCGAGAAGTTCGAGGCGATAGGCATTGTGGATGAGACGATCCAGGACTGCGTCGGACAGGGTGGGGTCCGGGATGCGTTCGTGCCAGCTGCTGACCGGGACCTGAGTAGCGATGAGGGTGGCCGAACGGCCATAGCGGTCATCGATGATTTCCAGCAGGTCTTTGGCTTGTGAGCGAGAAAGGGGATCGCGCAGCCAGTCATCCAAAATGAGCAGGTGGAAGCGGGCGAAAGAGCGCAGCAGTTGGGGATAAGAACCATCGGCCTGGGCGAGGGCCAGTGTCTGGAGCAGGCGGGAAGTGCGCACATAGCGGACATTGAATTCGGCTTCGCAAGCGGTGCGCCCCAGGGCACAGGCGAAATAAGTTTTGCCCGCCCCGGTGGCACCGAGGACCAGCGTGTTGAGATGGCGCTGAACCCAATCAGCCTGGGCGAGTTCCAGGATCTGGGCGCGTTTGATGCCGCGCGAGGGAGATAGGTCGAGATCCTGGAGGGTGGCCTGCAGCGGGAAGTGGGCGGCTTTGATGCGCCGCTGCAAGCGGCTGTTTTTGCGGCGGGTGGTTTCGACATCGACCAGCAAGCCCAGGCGTTCTTCAAAGGACAGTTCGGCATACTGCGGGTTTTGAGACTGCTCTTCCAGGGCGCTGCGAAAACCGGATAGTTTGAGGGCTGAGAGTTTTTCAAGTAGGGGTTGGGTTAGCATGGGAAAGCTCCTTTAGTGGTAGTAGTTTTTGCCGCGGATGTTTTCGTGAGACGGCAGCGGCTGGTCCGCCTCCGCTTCCAGAGGTTGTTGGTCGAGCTTGTTTTTGAGAATGTTATTTACGCCCCGGTAGGAGCAGATGCGAGCCGCATTGGCTCGCTGGCAGGCGGCTTCCAGGCGGGCAGGGGAATAGCGCTTGGCCAGGCCCAGAATCCCCAGGCAGGTGCGGTAGGCTTGCTCTGGATGCCCGCGGGCATCCAGAGCAAGGCCGATCAATGCGGTGGTTTGTTCCCCAATTTCCCCTGCCCAACGCAGGAAACGCTCTGGCGACCACTGGCTGTAGAATTGGTGCTCCGGGGGCATGTGCACACTGTGGGTCGAAAAACGACCGGGTTCTTTGGAACGGGGATGGGAAGCAACTCGCCGACGCTGGGAGAAGATTTCGATGATTTTTTCAGTGGCCCGGATCTGCACCTCTTTGCCGCTCAGGGTGTAGGGCACGCTGTAGTAATGCTTTTCGAAAACCACATGATAATCAATGTGCACACGGGCCATTTTCCAGACCGCGTACTCATAGGCTGGCGCCGGGAGAGGCGCCAGCCTGGGCCGGTCCAATTCGACAAACAGCTGCCACCGGGATTGACCCAGGTGCTTCATCTCCCGTTGGTTGAGTTCCGTCAAGAGCTCTCGGATGGCCTGGTTGGCGGCGGCCAGACCGATCAACTGGCGATCTCGCAGGCGCGCCAGGATCCAGCGCTCCACCACCTGGACACCCACTTCGACTTTCGACTTATCTCTCGGTTTTCGAACTCTGGCAGGCACCACTGCCACGCCATAATGCCGGGCAAACTCCCGGTAGGTAGGATTCAGGTCGGGCTCATACAGGTCCGGGCTGGTCACTCCGGCTTTGAGATTATCCGGCACCACCACTTCGGTGACGCCCCCAAAGAAAGCAAAGGCGCGCACATGACCCCCAATCCAATTCGGTAAATCCTGTGACCATTGGGCTTCGGCGTAGGTGTAATGACTGGCTCCCAGGGTGGCCACGAAGATCTGCGCCTCCCGGATTTCACCCGTTTCGGGATCGATCACCCGCAGGGTTTGCCCAGCGTAGTCCACGAACAGCTTCTCCCCAGCTTTGTGCTTGAGCCGCATGGGCGGATTGAGCTGCTTTTTCCAGACCCGGTAGCGCTCACAGAACTGGCTGTACCCGTATCCCTGGGGATGCTCCTGGCGGTATTCCATCCACAACAGGCTCAGAGTCACCCCTTTGCGCTTCAGTTCCTTGTGGATGAACGGCCAGTCCGGGAGGGGTAGTTTTTTCCGCCTGTAGGGCTCCTTGTTGGGATACAGCTGCGCCTCCAACTCTTCTCTCGTCATCCCTTCCGGCAGCGGCCAACTCAACCCCGCCGCCTTGGCGCGGGTTGCATACTCACTCACCGTGCTGGTCGAGACCCCGCAGCTTTTCGCAATCGCCCGGTGGGTCAACCCCAATTCATATTTCAATCTCAGAATTTCTTCGATTTTTTTCATGGATAAACTCGTTTGTGGCATCGTTGCCTCCTCGATTTCTTTTTCGAAGAGGATCATCGATTTTCTTGAGTTTATCCAGCCTGCTCCCCCTTTTTCTTAACATTTCTTGATCGACATCAATCGGAATCCGCGATCGACATCGTCCGGAATCGCCGATCGTCATCAATCGGAATCCATGATCGTCATCATCGGAATCTGTGATCGGCATCGCCCGGATTACGCAAATGTATCATTCCAAAGCTCAAAGAGCTACTTAATTACCAAGGGCAAGTGAATGATAGGTGTTGACAGCGTTACCCACCACATCTGATTACTATTCCAGAGAGGAGATGGGCGCATAATCTGTGATCCAACCTGGAAACTGATTTTCTTGCCAGTAAT
>QKGK01000044.1 GCA_003250455.1 Chloroflexota bacterium
AGATCCAACTTTATAAAAGGTTTCGCTTTCCAGGATCGCACGAAGCCCAACGATCACAGATTTTTCGTTCGGCACTTCGATGCCAATATATGGACGGCCTGGCACAGGTGCCTGGATTCGCAGCCGATCAACAGACAGGGCCAGGGCCAAATCTTTTCTCAACCCGACAATTTGTGCTACCCTGATCTTTTGCCTGCGCTCATCCTCTCCCTCGCTACCGGAAGAACGGTCAAGGTAGCCGGGTTCCACCGCAAATTGGGTAATGGTCGGTCCAACCTGGAAACCTACCACTTTGGCAGGGATACCAAATTCAGCCAGCGTTTTTTCGATCAACCCTGCAGTCTGATTGATATGTCTTTCGCTGGGTTTTATCCCGGAGTTGTTTCTTAATATTTCCAGAGGGGGCAACCGGTCATCCCGCTGCATCACCTCGAGGGCTTTTGTCTCTGCCTGGTCTTCCACCTTGAAATCTTTGCGAAATTCCGGGGGCAAAGTCACGCTTTTATTATTGGCCGTTCGCCCACCATTTTTCGTTTTCAATGGAGGATCCCCGCCAGCAATGACCACCGCCGGCGATTCCCCCTCAAAGGATACCGGTTCCTTTTCTGTGCCCTCGATCACTTCCTCCAGCTTGCGAATGGCGCGTCCGATCAATTGGAAGCCAAACAGAATTCCGAATACAGCCAGAAATATTAAAAGGAGAATCTCCAGAACAGCACCAATTCCTTCCGGAAACACGCTGAAAATCATCCCAATGAATTGGGCCAACCCCCAACCAACTACCCCGCCATCCAACCCAAGTACAGCCCGGTCAATTGAATTACCCCGCAGGATGGAAAGTAACGTCAAAACGGAAAACCCACTTCCCTCCAGCCAAATGATCTTTTTCCAGTCATTTGAAGTGAATGGTTCTTCTCTTTTCTGCATCAGCAGCATCCCCATCACACCGCTCGCCACGACAACCAGGATGCTCCCCCACCCAAACCAATAACGCAGGAAATCAGCCCACGGATTGATCCATGCGCCGCTCGTCAGTCCGATCAGGGCCAGCAGCGTCAGGAGGGCTACCAGGATCAATAGGATGCTGAGAATATCCTTCGCAAATCGGCGGAATTTAAGCAGGAAATCCACCAGCCTGACAAACCAATTTTCCCCTGAGAGGCGCTCGGGTTCCTGGGAAGGAATTTTCTTGCTCGTTTTTTGATAAGTCTGTTTTTTCTCAGCCATCCGTTTTCCAGCTACGAATTAATTGACCAATCGCAGGCTCATTCTTTGTTTTTCGGCATCCACCAATACAACTTCAACCTGCACATTTTGTCCCTCAGAGAAGTGGCTTTTTAAGCTCTCATTTCCCTGAAAACCCATCTCGGAAACATGGATCAAACCTTCCAACCCATCTTCCAATCGGGCAAACGCACCATACTTGACAATTTCTGTGATTGTGCCGTTGAGGGTCTTGCCTTTCGGGTATCGCTGCTGAACATCATCCCAGGGGTTTGAGGTCAGCTGCTTCACGCTCAGAGAAACCCTGCATTGGTTGCGGTTCACCTGCAGAATTAACACATCAATCATATCATTGATTTGCAAATGGTTTTTGGGATGGATCACCCGTCCCCAGGACAGTTCAGAAATATGCACCAGCCCCTCAACACCACCCAGATCAACAAATGCGCCAAAATCGGTAATATTCGTTACCCGACCCTTCACCTTTTGGCCGATAGTCAGATCATCCAGCAACTTTTGCCGCTGCCCTGGTTCAGTTTGAGCAGCCCGTTCCGAAAGCACTATCCTGCCTCGCCGTTGGTCACACTCGATTACTTTCAGGAACAACCTGCACCCGACGTAATTCTCCAGCTTAGATAAGCGCGCTTCATCAGATTCAAGCATCAGGACATCATCCAGATGAGATACCGGGACAAAACCCTGGAATTTATCCCCACATACCAGGAGTCCCCCTTTGTTATAGTCAATTACTGTCCCAGTAATGACGTTCTCATTTTCATACAGAGTTTCAACTGTCTCCCAATCAGTTTCTTCCCCGGCACGGTCTTCCAACTGTTGTTCCTCCTTCTCCTCGGCAGGCACAGCTTGCTGCTTGATTTCCTGGGCTTTGGAATAACAGCCATCTTCCTCCATCACTGAAGCCCACCAACCTTCACTTACTTTTTCAATACTTTCTTGATACAGGTCCTCTTTTTCTTCCATCATTAAACTCCGTTCATCTGTCTCTATAAATCTCGTGCTCGCATTTCCATTTCTAAAATAGATTCTGCGACTGCTTCAATTGCTATGCGCTGCTTCCGGTATAAATCTGCTTCGGAAACAGCCAATCGTTTTGCCACCTCGCGCACCTTTCGCCCTTCAACGAATTTCATCTCAAGAATATTGTACATGATCCATTCTGGTGTATATTTTCTGTCCCCTTCCGGTTTTATTTGCTCCAATGCGTTTTTCAGAATCGCTCTGAGTGCATTTGCAGGTACCCCATCATAATCTTTCAGGGAATCCTGCACAATGCGCAAGTTCAACAGAGGGCTTTCGGTTAATTTTGGCCCTCCCCAATAATGGCTAAGCGCGTCCTTTACCAGCACAGAAAATTCCTTTTGAGGGGCAAATTCCTCCAGGTCACGCAAAACTTCATTTTGGTCAAACCTGAATGCTGCCCTAAGCCGCTGCATTAATTCCACCTTGGGTCCTAACTCTTCCAATGAACTCAGCACCTGACGTTGCAGCAGCCGGTCCTCCAATGCCATTGCAGCACGGTCCCCAAAAACGTCCAGAGTTTGCAGCAAACCTTCGTCCAAAACATGGTCTTCGCGTCTGAGAACACCTAACAACCCAATCAGGCGTCTGAGAACACCTAACAGCCCGATCAGGCTTTCATCATCAGAATACAACGGGTACAACCAAAATTCTCCCCAGGCAAACACATGGGTGCGATCGTCGCTGATATCCTCTTCAAAAATTTCTTTTCCCACACCGTTGAATTCCAGATCTTCCACATTGCCGGTATGGATGAGGATATCCCATCGGGATTCCACCACAGCAGCGACAAAGCCGGTTGATACCTGGAACTGGTCACAAACCCCGGCCAGGATCGCTTCCAAAAATTGCTGGAGGTCTGCCGTGGTGATCAATCGCTCGGACAAGGATTGAAGCAGCTGATAGTGATCATCTCCACCTCGCTGAAGCAGGATCCGGTCAATTAATGGGAAAACCAACGTGATCAGGTGTTCAGCCAGCATCACTGACACCACAGAAACGATCGGAATTGCCACGGTATACGAAGCCCCAATAAATTCATTCAATTGATAGGTCAGGGTGATCAGGAACAACATGAAGAAAACCGTAATGGGGCCTCGGAATACCCATTTCAGAAGCCGGCTGCGCACAATCCGGTCTGGCCAGGGCACCCCGAAGAATGCAACCGCATACGCCATCAGCATCAGGCACAGGAAAATGCCCATATTGCCAAAGATCACCAGCCCAATGAACAGCGATGAAAGACGCTGAGCGAAGGCGGTTCCAAACTGCATATACGGGTATGCGCCTATCGCCAGAAAAACGATCCCAACCAGCAGGTAAGTGATCCTCCTGCGGCTCACCCTGAGTTTGGTTCGCCGGTAAGCCCGCCAGATTCCCACCGAGGAGAGGACTGCCGAAAACAGGTAATAAAACCCAAACAATCCAGACAATGTCGTCAGTGTTGGGTGCGGATACATTTCCCCTTCAAGGCTGAGCGGCCCCAGCAAGGACCCTAACAGCAAAAAAACGAAGAATACTAGAGAGATTACATAGGAGCCTAAAACTACCCCTCTACGTCGCCCTCGGGAAGGTCTGCCAGTGGTAGCGAGCAGTGCATCGGAAAAATGCTGCAAAGCTGGCGGCAAAAAGATGATCCCAACCCATTCAAATGCCAGCCAAAACCGGATATGCACCTCCCCGGAAA
>QKGK01000069.1 GCA_003250455.1 Chloroflexota bacterium
GGACATGTAGTCGCCCGTACCGGCGAAAGCAGCAAATCCTTCCAGCTTGCCGTCGCTGCTGAATGCCTGACCGAGGAAGAATACCGGGGTCAGCCAGATGATCGGCTGGAAGACGCTGGAGGCGGCATTCAGCGGGTAGCGCCAGTAGCGCCGCCAGCCGGCCTGGGCCGTGACAAAGATAGCGCGCAGTTGGGTTCGCAGGGTGACTTTGGGGAGGGGGAAATGATTGAATTCTGTGGTCATCGGTGTTCCTGTCATTCCAATGTTTTCTGATACATCATAAAGCGTCGTTCTTCTTTGTAGCCAACGCTGAGATACAGGTTCAGCGCACCGCTTGGGTTTTCGGTGTCTACGCCCAGGGCGGTCTCTTCCATGCCCATCTCCTGGAACATGTGGATGCTCTGGGTCAGCAGGGCACGGGCAATACCGCGTTTGCGCCATGCACGGCGGGTGGAGATGTTCTCCGTGTAGCCGCGCTTGCGGTTGTACTCCTGGTTTTGCTTCTCGTTGATGAAATTGAGCACAGTCCCCACTACCTGATCTCCGTCCCAGGCAACTTTCCACAACGAGGGATTGAAGTCAGGATCATCCAGCCAGCTCTGGTAGTCTTCTTCGGTAGGCACAACATAGCCGCGGTGATCCTGGAAGGCTTCCGCCGTGGCATCAAAGACCTTGCGGTAATCTTCAGGGGTGATTGGGCGAACCTCGATGCCCTCCGGCAGCGGAAGTACCTCGATCGGCTCGCTGCATGGGCGTTTCATGCCGATCCCGTAGCGGTAGACGGTGAACCCGAGCCCTTCTGCAAACTCCTTGTGCCAGGGATGGCGGTCGCTGGCAGACGTTTCCAGTTTTTTCGGGATATCTGCGGGGTGTTCGGCGGCGATTACCCTGATCCGGTCGACCAGGTAAGCGCCCATTGCATGCGCAATCCGTTTGCCGCGCCATTCCCCTTTTATATGTACAAATAAAAAATATTGGTAAAAATCTTGCGGGTCTTCCTGGACTAGAGCCCACTGGCAGCGCCCATAGGCTACCGGCTCACCATCCACTTCCGCAAAGATCATGTCCTTGTCGGTATCGGAGCGCTGTAAATGGTTGTAAGAGCGTTCGATCTGCTCCACGGTCGAGATGTCTTTGTCTCCATCCGCCTGGTAGGCAGAATTGATGATCGCTGCCATGTGGGGGTAATCTTCTTCACCGCGGAATTTGCGAAAAAACAGGCCGGGAATTTCCGGGGCACCCTCTACCTGGATGGTATTTGACTTAACTTGTATCGTTTTCATCACTACCTCAATTTCTAATCAATGGTTGGCAAGACTGCCGGACTGGCGTGTTTTCCTGTCCATCCAGTTGAATGCCAGGTACCCGGCAGCCAGCCAGAAAACGCCAAACCCGAGCAGGGCGTAAATATCTGCGGAAATGGCTTTAAAACCGCCGCCCATCAGGGTAGCTGTGCGAAAGGCCCGGATGATATAGGTCTGCGGCAGCCAGGCGGCCACCGATTGCATCCAGTGGGGGAGAATGGTGATCGGGTAAGTGATCCCGCAGAAGATCATCACCGTGCCACGCACCAGGAAGACAAAAGCGTTAGCCTCCTTGGTATAGATCACCAGGCTGGCAAATACGAACGCCAGGCCGTAGATGGAGGGGATTGCGGCCAGGGTCACCAGAATGGTCATCCCTACGCTGCCCTGGAACTGCACGCCCAGGAAGAGGGCGAACTCCGCCCCAGCCACCACCAGCATGACCAGCGCCATCCCCAGGTGGGTGACGGAATTGCCCAGCAGCAGCGAGAAGCGCCAGGAGGGGCTCATCCAGTTGGATTCCAGTGTGCCCAGGACTTGCTCATTGCGCAGCGTACCGCCCACATTCCACAGCACGATGTTTTGCCACATCCACACGGTGGTGCCGATGACGATATAGCCAACAAAATCCGTGACGCCCGTGTTTTGCATGAAAACCGCCAGCCCGCTGTTATCCGGTCCGGCCAATGCCCGGGCGCTGAAAATATAGGCGACCGGGAAGATCAGCGGCCAGATGACCAGGGAGAGAATCCAGGAAGGGTAGCGGACAAAGACCCGGAAACGCCGTTTGGCTATCGCCCCAAAAGCGCGCAGTTCGGCTGCCAGGCTGGGTTTGCTCAGATCGAATTGGGGGAAGGTTTGTTCGGGGGTGGTCATAGGATTAATCCCGCAGGGCTTTACCGGTCAGGTGGATGAAGACGTCTTCAAGGGAAGGCTTGACGATGTTCATATTGACCAGGCTGGTGCCGTTGTAGTTAAGCTTTTCCACCAGGGTGGGGAGCAGCTTGCGGCTGTTTTCGGTGTGCAGGTTGACCTCCCAAAGCGAGTCTGTCCCGGTATAGCGTGAGACCAGGTTTTCGATCCCCGGCAGCGACTGGAGTTGGCTGCCAAGTTCTTCCTGCCATCCTGCAACTTCCAGGCGGATGAGGTCGCGCTGCCCGATCTTGTCTTTCAGCCTGTCCGGGGTGTCGAGGGCGATGATCTCCCCGTTGTCGATGATCCCGATCTGGTCGGAGAGCAGGTCGGCCTCTTCCATGTAGTGGGTGGTGAGCAGGACGGTGTGGCCTTCCTCTTTGAGGGACTGCACCAGCTCCCGTACCATTCGGGCTGCCTGCGGGTCCAGGCCGAGCGTGGGCTCGTCCAGCAGCAGGATCGGCGGACGGGCGAGCAGCGCCTTGCTGATGGCGATGCGCTGCTTCATGCCGGTGGAATATTTTTCCACCAGTTCATCGGCCCGGTTGGTCAGCTCCATGCGTTCCAGCAGTTCTTTGATGCGGCGTTCGGCAATTTTGGGGGGCAGGTGATACAGGGCGGCGAAAT
>QKGK01000070.1 GCA_003250455.1 Chloroflexota bacterium
ACGTTGATGGATGCGCGGCGTGATCACCGTGCGCTGCAGAAGGTCATGAAAGCCGACAACTTCACGAACGAGTTCTTCCGAGGAGCGGTTCTCAAGGATATTTGGGATCAAGGCGTGCAGCTGTTTACGGAGCTGCTTGTTAAGCGCAAAGTATTGGTCCAGCATCTTGCGGCGCTGCTGGCGCAGCTCCTGCATCCTGCGCTCATCGCGATCGTTATGCTGCCATAAAACCTTAGCCGGATCCCGGCGTAAATTCAAACGGGTTGCCAGCTGCTGTAAGCGCGTCGTATCCAGCGAATAGGGCAAAATGGTGCGGTAACGCTGTTCCAGTTGGTGTGTAAGTTGGGTAATGTCGTTTAATACCCCGGAGAAGCGCTGGTTTTGTTGTGGAAGCTGATTGATCTGGGATACCAGGCCCGGAGAAAGCGGAATCGTGGGATCAACCTGCCGCAAGAGGTTGATGATGCGGGCCATTCGGCGCACATTTTCTTTGACTACAAAACCGATCAGCCGGTGCCCCTGCCCGGAAGGCCGGTTGCTGCCATCCCAATCACTCCAAAATGACAGCATTGGATACAGCGAAGTGTCACTGAATAGTTCTGCATAGTCCTCAGCAGCTGTGATCGCGGACAGGTCCAGCAATATTTCCTCAGACTCGTCGTGGGCTGTGATGCTCACATTCAGGCCAAGAAACTCCTTAATTAATTGGCGGGCGGCCAGTTCGAATTCAGAGGGATGGACGGGTTCCTTTTTAATCAGCGCCCAAATGATTTCATCCAGGGCTGCTTCTGCTTGCAGCGAATAAGCCTGGGTAGGATGGACTGTACGGTCGTATGACCTCAGTTTAAATCTCTCCTGACGCCGATGGAGATTATCCTTGGTAAATTCCTGGACCATGCTTTCCTGGAACCACTTATCATTCAAAGCGCTGGCTTTTCGCAGCATCTCGTCATTAATGCGCGCCCGGTCCAACAGACGGGTTTGAAACACTTCCAGCCGCTCCGGAAGGTATCCCTGCAGAAATTCCCGGTGCAGGCGATCACCGTCCAACCGTGGCGGCACCAATTTGACGAAGAGTTGCCTGTGTTCACAAAGCTGGATGATCTGGTCTGAAATCTCGTTCCAGGCCCGGGTCAGGCCGGCATCCCGGCTGTTTTTGCTGATCACATCCCGCACGGGCAATTTTTTCCGGTTGTAGCGGGAATCTTCTTCTGCGATCAGCCGGTTCAGGTCAATCAGCAGGCGCCGGGTTTTCCCCTGGAGGATCTCTCCATGGTCCTTGCCGCCCAGGGTAAGGCGGAACGTTTTTCTCCCGGTTTCAAAGCCTTTTTCGGTGCGCGCGAAGGTGGACAGGGGCAGCATGCCGATTCCCTGGTGAGCAAGTGAGGATGCCAGCCAGTCAAGGGAAAGCCCGGGAGGTAACCGGTTTATTTGCAGTAGTGGATAGATGCTTCCCATCGGTGGGATAATTGTCAGCTCGAATGGGTTGCGGTTTACCGGAAGGTTTTCCACCGCCATCCGCAGTGCCTCCACCCGCTCCTGGAAGAGATTATTGCGAAGATGCCAATAGCTGCGCACCGCTTGCCGGGATCCCCGGTAGAACAAATAGCTGATCAAAATAGCCGCCAGGTGGGGCTGAATACGGGCATTTATTTCCTGGAAGCGCGCCCGCAGCTGTGGCTCCCTGATCTCAACCACGGCCAGTCTGGCGCCTGCAAAACTATCCGTTTTGGAGAGAGAATGGACGGAGATCAGCCGGTCTGCCAGGGATTCGTCCAAAGTGCCAACCCGGATCAACTCCTCGGCAATTTGAGCGGCGGTTTTTATCTCTGGAAGCGCGCTTACCGGGGAAACATTCTGGTAAGCCAGGTCGTCGATGATCGTTATCTTATTTTGCAAACAATAAGAAACCAGCTTGCGGATGCCCTCTTCGCGGAATATCTGCCCGGTGGCATTATGGGGGTTGCTGATCACCAGCGCGCCGCGTGTCTTCCAGGTGGCATCCTGCCCGGTGAGTGTATCCAATTTTTCGATAAAGGCTTCAACGTCCAGCTCTAATGCAGGCGTCAGCGGCACGACATGCGTTTTTTGGAAACATTGTTCGTAAGACCAGCTCAGATCCGGGATGACGACTTCGCTCACCCCACAGTGAAACCCCAGAATTCCCAGCGCTGTGCGGGACGATCCGCTCGCCACCAGGCAGGCTTCCGGCTTGTATTGCGGTTGGTGTTTAATGAAGTTGCTCAAAAAACTGTGCTGAAGCGCCTGGTACCAAACCGGGTTATCCAGGTTCCTGACCAGCAGGTCGAGAAGCTCTTTTGCATCCAAAGAAGCAAATTCATCAAAGAGGGCATCTTTCCAGGTGCGCTCGATCTGCCGGTCCAATTTGTTGGCTTTGGATTCGAAAGCTGTCAGCGCCCGGTTCAATGCCTGGGTGCGATCCTCAAGGACACGGTCGAGAATATTTTCAATCCGGTTGGCAATCTGGGGAAGCACCGATTCGGCATCGATCCCCAATCCCAAACCATAAAATGCCGGCTTTTCCTCTGGGATCTCGGCGCGGCGGCCTTCCTGAAGATCAGGGAGCCGATGGTTCAAAATATAGGTCAGGAATTCAATTTCGGAAGCAGAAGGGGTTCCTTTGCGATCGAAATGTACGCTCTCGATCACGCTTAAGAAGTCCGCATTGCCTGCGACGAACACGGTGGCGAGCGCATCCAACTTTGGATGAAATATCCCGGGAGTCAGCAGCCGGATCACTCTCTGGACCAGCTTTGCTTCCCGTGCGAGGGACAAATGGTTAGGGGCGTTGTTCGCTTCAATAAAGAATAACGGCTTATCCACACTCAGCAGGCGCAGGTTGCGCCGCGTCTCTTCATCCAGCTGTGCGCCGATCAGCACAAAAGTGGGTGAGTCTGGATGCTGGGTCAAAAATTGTTCGATCTGCTGGCTCGCGGCGTGCTCATCCGAAGCAAGATCTTCAAAATGCAGGTTCGAGATTTCTTTAACTGGCTGGGGAAGATCACATTTGAAGTTGAGGATGCAGGCAGGCCCTTTTTCCAGGTAAGCAGACAGCCCAAACAGCAATATCCTGATGGTCTCATAGATCCCGCCTGAAGCAAGGATCAATTCCCGTTTGGCGGAGTGCTCACCGGTAGTATAGTGCAGGGGTTCCTGCTGGTTCTCCACCCAGGTGGAAAATGCCTTTACCAGTGCATTGGGATTCTTGCGGGAAAATCCGCCCCTCGGCATGTAGGGCGAG
The DNA here is from genome assembly GCA_003250455.1 of Chloroflexota bacterium. Classification (GTDB taxonomy): domain Bacteria; phylum Chloroflexota; class Anaerolineae; order Anaerolineales; family UBA11579; genus UBA11579. Next base: position 3,263 of record QKGK01000070.1, read on the forward strand.
CTTTTTTGGATCGTCTGGATAAAAAATTCCAGCGTTTTCTGATCATCCGGCCCCCATTGAAGGGCTTCCAGGAGGGCGTCGGGGGCATTGTCGCTCAATTCTTCCTGATGGATATCCAGCCCCAGGGCAATGCGCAAATATGCGGAAGTTTGCCGGGGGTCCTGCAACGGGTTGCCAATGTGAAAATTGACCCGCTCGTTGTCCGGAACCGGTGCTGCTGCCGTGGCTTCACTGATTTCTGAAACTCTGGCTCCCCTGATCGGTTTCAGCTGAAAATATGTCAAAGGATCAGGATGTTTCATCGTCTGGATCGCTAAATATAGGGGGTGAACAAAGTTGCAGGATCATTCCCCTTCCGGGGCGTCTTTCTTTGCCTCTAATGCTCTCTGCAAAAATGCCTGGAACAGGTCAAGCAGCTCCGGGCCATTGGCCAGGTCCTGCGGCGTCAGAGAAATAACTGTGCGTGCGTTCTTCAGGTTCTGGCTGGCTTCTGCCAAACGCGCGGCCTGCGGGGTGAGCATGAGCAGTTCCGGGTTCCCCTTGAGGATCTCAACTTCTTCTTTTTCAAATGCCAGCCGCATGCGGCTGCGGGCAAGTTCATGCTCAAGGCGCTGCTGTGCCAGCTTGGCTTCCTCTTCGATCAGCTCTTTATCCAATTTTGCCTTTTTGAGGCCCAGGGCATGCTCCATTGCGGCGATTTCCTCATCTGTTTCATATTTGGCGCGGGCTGCCACCACTCTGGCCTGGTGGTTCAGTTTTTCTGTTTGCTCTAAGAGACGCGCCTGCTCTTGCTGACGGAGGGCATAGGTGATATCCGGATCTGCCGGTTCCAGTGAAAGGACGCCCAGAGAGATCAGTTCGAGCCCCAGTTTTTCCTGGATCAGCGAAGATTGTTGATGCAGGTTCTTGAGAATATCATTTGAGGAGATTTCCTGGACTTCGTGCTGCTCGGTAAAACGTTGGATTAAGCCCTGCAGCATCACCTGCGCTTCATCTGCCGCATTGGCGACAGCATCACTGTCCCACCCCCCAGCACGGATCAAAGCAGAGAGATGATCTAATGAAGGGGCAGCGGAACCAACCAGTTTAATATTCAGCACCAGGTTCCCCGCGGCGCCGCTTTCCATACTTAATTGGATTGGGTAAGCTGTCCTTTTCAGGGCAAGGCTGAAATGCCGAGGGTAGAGTAGGCTTTTCCGAATCTCAATCTGTCCGTCAGATTCGAAAAGTACCAAAACATCGGGCTGGCGAACGCGGTATTCAAAAATGACCAAAATGATGATAAGTAAAACAACGCCAGCAAGAACACCTGGGACAAGTTCCATATTGACTCTCCTCAATAAAAACGAACGCTGTCAAACGCGCCTGGCAGGCGGATAGCTCGCCAGGTTTATCCACCTATTATAGCAAAAAAGCACCCCGTTGAACGGACTGTTTTGCTGAATTAGGTTTTATCTTTGCTGATGGAGTGCACAACCTGTCATCCCCGAATTCTGTTTCAGGAGAAGTTTGGAAGTCAAATCAGGGCAGGTGAACGCCTTTATGCCAAATCTCTTCGTCGGGATGCCCTAAAGATAATGATTGCAGCAACCATCACGGCTGCCAGCCCCAAACCATACACAGCCCTGATACCAAAGGCATCCAAAATCACACCCCCCAGCGGACCGGCAACCAGCGGTGCCAATCCCATCCAGCTGATCGTCATCAAAGATTGAGAGGCTGCAGACCATTCATTTGGCGTCAGCTCTGTCAGCAGGACAACCGACATGGTGAGGTTCAATCCATAACCAAGCCCCTTGCTGACCGAGAAGATCGGCAGCAGGTTCGGCGTCTCCACCAGGAGGTACCCAATATAGGCCACCGTGGTGAATGCATAAGCCAGCAGGATGGTATTTGGCTTTCGGATTATTTTGGCTACCTTTTGGCTGAAATACATCGCAGGCAGCTCAGAAAAAGCAGAAAACGCGATCATGACCCCGATCAGGAAGTTACTCCCCCCCAGCGACCGGACGAAAATGCCGTCGTAGGTCATGGATAAGCTGTTGGATATCCCGGACAGGAAAACAGCCGATAAAAGAAGTATCAGACCTTTGCTCTTGAATATTGCCCTAAAGGAACCTCTTTCTGCTTTTGTATTGGTGGTGCCCTCATCAAATTTTCCTGCGATCCAGATTTGCGGGATCATCAACACACTCGCCACCAAAAACATCGTCTTGAAACCAGTTTTTTCCCAGATAGCGCCAAACAGCATCGCGCTGATGGCAAACCCAAACGACCCCCAAAGACGCATCCCGCCAAAATTCAGCTTCTCCCGCTGTGCAGTACGTGCGATCAGGCTTTCGGCAATCGAACCGCCTGGGCTGCGAACAATTGCCAGGGCAAGGAGGATGACCAGAAATTGACCAAAAGTCTCTGGAAACTTCAAGAGGAAGGTAAAAATTGCTGCCAAGATCAGGCTGATCTGGAGGAATCGAACACGCCAGCCGCGCACATCTGCGATTGATGAGAAAGTAGTCGAAAAAAGCAGCAATGCCAGCGGGACCATGCTGGAAAGCACCCCGATCTGCTTGCCGCTGATCCCCTGTTCCGCAATGTAAAGGTACAGGAATGGATTGATCGTTCCGGCGCTGATGAACTGGAACAAATAATAAAGTGAACCTTTCAGCGTCGAGCTGAGTTGTCTTGGATTGGATACTTTTTCTATTTCCATTGGTAATCACTTTCGATTGGGTTGTCTATAATTGCATCTGAACAAATTTTATCACTGACGTCATTGGGCATGGCAATATCATAAACCGTGACCGCATTGCTCAAACTCAAGCAGTATAAGCCTCTTGTAGCGGCCTATATTGCTTCCAAATTGATCCTGTTTTGTGAACACCAAGTTATCTTGCCAGCAGAAGCCTTCGCTGGTTGGAACCGCCGAACATGCCCAGGGAATTGCCTAAACCACTGCCGTCGAACTCCTTTTCCGGTTCCGAATTGTAGTTGCATACCCAACCGAAGGCCACATCTACATCGTGATATCCCTTGGCAAGTCCGCCCGGTTTTTTTACTTTCACGGTGGCGAGGTCGTTTACCTGCCAGTAGATATCCATCCGGTCGTACAACTCTTCGCGGGTGTAGTCGTACCCGTAGAAGTTCCAGATAACTGTGTCCTTGGGGAATACTTCTCCATCGACAGTCACATCTCCCACCCTGAACTGCGAAAGCCAAAGGCCTTTGTAATACTTGGTGCGCACGCAAAACTCAAAGCCATCGGCATCCCCATTTTTATCGTAGGTATTATGGAAACCTCTGAGCTGTATCCTTTCATTTTCAACCATTTTGATCTCTCCTTTCAGAATCAATAACCGAGAATGCGGCTCATCATGATATGCTGGCGACGAAGCTGATCGCTCAGGAAATAGAAGTCGTCCCGCTGGGGACCTTCATATTCCGAGAGCAGGAAGCCGCTCCACCCATTGGACACCATCAGGTTCAGCACCTCTTCATACGGAATGGTCTTCTCCTCGAAGTTCTCATCCATGTAATTGAACTTGGCATGGCAGGCGTAGGCATAGGGCAAAACAGCGAGCACGTCCTCCGGATTACTGTGAATTTCGAAGTTTGCCCGGCGGCCCATCGGCCAGTCAAAGCCGACCACTGGCTGATATTGGAAGGTGCCAAAGTCCACATTGATGCCGAAGTACTCGGTGCCGGTTCTCTCGATAAACTCCAGGTAGTCAAATACGTGCGGCGTTGTGAGCGTGGTGGGGCGGTGGACTTCGGAGCACATGCGCACGTTGTACTTCTCAGCGTAAGGCAGCGCACGCTCGATATATTTCTCCCAGCCTGGCTCAGGGTCGCAGATTTCGTTGATGGTGGCGATCTTCGTGCGGAGCGTGGTAAAGCCCAGCAGGTTTGCCAGCTTAAAGTCCCGGATCAGCTGGTCCAATACTTCGTCATCAGACAGCCTCGGGCCGCGGTGCAGATGCGTCTCGGACCAATGGCCCATCTCGCCAGGCTGCAGATCGTACTTCTCGCAGAGCCGCCAGTATTTGTCCACCCAAGCCGGGGAAGGGTTGGGGTAATTCTCAATATGGCTGGTCAGCAGTTCGAAACAGGTAGCTCCCATGTCATAGATATCTTTGAAGCAGTCCTCCAGGGTCATACTAACACCGAGCAGCTGGCAGTAGCTGTACACCGAGACGCCGCGTTTTGGTGTCCCTTTTTTTATTTCGCTCATGATTTGTACCTCCACAAGTGATACTTGGTTTAGAAGCGATGTTTTAACACAGCACGGCAAAATACTTCCGCTTAGACTTTTTCCCAGGAAGCCTGCCGCAGATTAGACGTACCCCAGGCACTCCCGCATCAATTTCTGGTGCTTGCGCACATATTCGATCTCATCGACCCAGCCGGCATCGTTCATCCGGCGGTTGCCCTCGAACTCAGAGCAAATATAGCCTTGATACCCGCCATCCTGCAGCGCTTTCAGCACTACGGGGTAATCAATATTGTCCACCTGGCCATTCTCATCCAGGTCGTAGAACTTGCCGTGGACGTAGACAATTTGCGGGGCATACTCTTTCAGCTTCTCGATGGAATGTCCTCGCTGGAAAAGCATTGCATGCCGGATACCTTCAATATCCAGCTCATTGGGGCCCATTTTATTGACTTCAACCTCAATATCTTCGTACACAAATTTTTCACCGGCGAAGTATGCCTCGCGCTGCTTGTCGCGCACGAAGTTGAGGATTTCGGCATGTCCGCCCTGCCGGGAAACCATACCCACATCGGCGGATGTCATGCAGTATTCGTAGCTGCTGAAGTCCACCTGCAGGCCAACAAATGGCAGGCCGAGCCGCTCGGCCATCTCCAGGTAAGGCTCGTGGACGGGATCATCTACAGAAGTGGGGCTGTGACATTCCAGCGCCAGCATCACATTATATTCGGCGGCTACAGGCAGCAATCGTTCAGTGATCGTGACATCGGTCAGCTTGTAATCCCGTTTGAGAAAGCCCACGCCGATATGCTCTTCGTGCAGCACGCGCAAGGTTTTGCAGCCCAGCTTGGCGGCAGCTTTGATATACCAGGTGCCGCGCTCGAACATTTCATCGTCGCTCAGGTTCTTGTTCTTCCACATGCGCCGGTCAGAGAAATGGTCGAGGCAGACCGACTCGAGGTCATAGCGCTCCATCCAGCCGTTCCACTTGTCCACGAAGGCGTCCGAAATATACGGCCACTCCGGGATCATCGCGTCCGGGAAGACTTCGATGCCTTCCGCTCCAGCGCCGGCGGCAGCCGCGATGCAGCCTTCCAGGTTGTGCTTATGGAAGTAATAGTTGTCCTGATAACTGTACAGGGAAACTCCCAGCTTGATATTATGGTTGGTTTTCATGGTTATTCTCCATATCCCTTAAGCAAATGTCAGGACTTTTTCGCATTCAGCGACCATCGTTGGCGTATATGAACGGCGGGTGCCAAGGCGCAGCTTGACCTGGTGCCGGCCCTGCTCTATGCCGCCTTCCTGCCTGATCACCACCCGCAGCAGTTCGCCAAAGATCCAATAGAAATCAGTCGGGAAATCGTCCTGGAGGATAGCCAGGTAAGGGTATTCTCTGCCCTGGTGCTGCACATACATCATAGCCGGGTCAACTGGCTTACCATCCACCTCCAGGGTGATCTCGTCCACGCAGCAAAGCGGCAGCCCGCGGTAATAATTGATCTTCAGGTTAACGCAGTACCCAACCTTTTTGCCGCGCTCCCAGACGCTCCGGCACCCGACATCAGTCAATATGTGTGTATCGTACATGATTTTCAACTCCTTTTAAGGAAATGATCATTGAAATGGTTCCACTTTCACTATACGGGATTCACCTTCCCGAAACAATGGAAAAATGGTGCCTCTCGATGGACAAAACGCTCATAACCTGATATTGTATTAAAATATGATCGAGTAGAGGTGTCCCATGGAACTGATGTATATCGATAAATCCCCGCGTAAATACCGTGCTTTCCCCCAACACCAGCACGATTTCTGGGAAATTACCATCAATCTGATTGGAAGCGGTACAGCCACGATAGATGGACAGGAATATCCTTTCCAGGAAGGGACGATCTTCTGCCTTGGGCCGGGCGTAACGCATGGGAAGGTATCGGACGATGGGTTCATCGACGGCAGCCTGATGCTGCGGGATTTTGTCCCCTTTGGCAGTTCTGATATCTACCACTTTGAGGACGACGCCAATGGCGCAGCCCGGCACTTGTTCCATTTGATGTTTGAAATCATGATGAAAGATGGCCCCAACGCCCAGGCAATTATCCACTCCATTGGGGATGCCATGTACCAGATGATGATCGGTTGGAGCCTGACCGGCGAGCGTAACCCGGCAGTAGAAAGATTCCAGAAAACCCTTTTGGATAATCTCTCCAATTCTGATTTTGATATTTCCCAGGAAATGAAAAAGACCGGGTACAGCCTGAGCTATTTCCGAAAACTATTCAAACTCACCACCGGACACTCCCCCCTCAGCTATCTCAACCACATGCGCATCGAATATGCCAAACGCCAGATCCAGCAATATTTTGAGGCTCGCCCGATGAAAGAAATCGCCTTCAATTCGGGTTTTTCAGACCCCTATTACTTCTCAAGGGCTTTCCGTCAGATCGCCGGAGTCAGCCCCACAGGATATGGGAAAGCGCTGTCCAGGGTCAAAGTGCAAAAAATCGATTATCCCTAATCTAAATATTGCCTATACGCAATAAATTTATTGACCAAATCCTGAACCTTGCTCCAACGCGCTTAAGCCTAATTAATTTCCTGGTGCTCTAAAATTCGCATCTCTTTTCCGGCCCTCTGTTCTTTTACCATCCCCCAAAGGGCGAGCAGCAGCGCCACGAGGATCATGCCAGACACAAATATAAAGGTTGTCTGGAGTGCCGATACCTGTGCATCGACGGGGGCATCTGTCGCTGAGGAGATTACTTCCGGCAGGGAATGGGCAATGGCTAAAGCTGCCCAAATCGCGCCGTCTACGGCAATACCAGCGGACTGCCCCAGGGTGCGCGTCAGGGAAAGCATTCCCGAGACAAGCCCCAATTTTTCCCGCGGGGCTTCTCCCATGATGGCGCTGTTATTTGGTGATTGAAAGACACCCATCCCAATCCCCAGTGGCAGCAGATGCACCATCAACGCAACCGTGGTCATTTCTTTGTTAATGGAAGAAAATGACAGGTAGCCAAAAAGGAGAAATGCCAGGCCGATCAGCGTGATTTTTCTGGAACCAAATTTATCCGATAAGCTCCCGGAAATTGGCGCAATGATGCCCATTGCTGCCGGTATTGCCGCCAGGATCAGGCCGATTTTTCTTGTGATATATCCCAGGATATTTTCCAGGAAAAATGGCAGCAATAAAATGATCCCTGCAAAGGCAACAAAAGTGATAAATCCAGTTACCAGGTTGAC
>QKGK01000547.1 GCA_003250455.1 Chloroflexota bacterium
CCCGGAAAGCCAGATCGTCACTCTCGACCTGCAGGAACTCCCTCCGGACATCAAACCTATGGTCCACCGGCACATCAAGGGCAGCATTGTGGATAAGCTGGCCCTGGAAAACCTGGCCAGCGAATACGAGATCGACACCATCTACCACCTGGCGGCCCTGCTCTCCACCCGCGCCGAGATCACCCCGGGGACAGCCCACCGGGTGAATGTGGAAGGCACGCTGCTGCTGCTGGAGCTGGCCGCTGATCAATCCCAATTCCGCGGCAAACCGGTCAAGTTCCTCTTCCCCAGTTCGATTGCCGCCTACGGCATGCCCGACCTGGACACCAAAGCTGCCTACCCCAGGGTGCAGGAATGGGAATGGAACTACCCCACCACCATGTACGGGGCCAACAAGCTGTACTGCGAGCGGCTGGGCATCTACTATTCCGACTACTATAAGCAGCTTTCGGAGGAAACACCCACCACCCTCGACTTCCGCGCCCTGCGCTTCCCCGGCCTGATCTCCGCCTTCACCACCCCCAGCGGTGGCACCAGCGACTACGGCCCGGAGATGCTGCACGCCGCCGCCAAAGGCGAACCCTACGCCTGCTTCGTCCGCCCGGATACCACGATCAACTTCATGGCCATGCCGGACGCCGTCAAAGCCTCTATCCAGCTGGCCAACGCTCCCGCCGGTAGCCTTACCAAGCGGGTCTACAACATCACCAGCTTTAGCCTGTCGGCCGAGCAGTTCCGCCAGAAGGTGCTCGAATCCTTCCCAGACGCACATATCAGCTATGAGGTGCACCAAAAACGCCAGGGCATTGTGGATACCTGGCCGATGGACACCGACGACCACGACGCCCGCCGCGATTGGGGCTGGCAGCCGGACTATGATACAGACCGCTGTTTCGCCGAATACCTGGTACCCAATATCCGCAAGCGATACGCCGGGTAAAACCCCGGATTTATAATACAGAAAAATTTGGATGTCCGATTGGACATCCAAATTTCGATTTCAAATACTCCAAACGAAAAGGACGCAAATTTGCGTCCTTTTATAACTTTATAGTGAAACCGTATTACGCTTCTTCGTCATCGTCGCCAAAGGCGGCATCCATTTTCGCTTCCCAGTCTTCCACGGGTTCATCAGCTTCAACAACTTCCTCGACCTTTGCCGCTTCTACTACTTCGGCCTCGTCCCCGCTGGAAATATTGACCACTACCCGGGAGGATTTTTTATTGCCCCGGAACAGCGGCTTGATCAGCATCCACAACCCGACACCCACCAGCAGCAGCGGCCAGTAGTCGCCCAGGATGGGGGATTGTCCAAACATCGCCCGGAAGATCGATCCAAAGATGAGGAACAGGACGATCCCTGTCATCATCGGGGGGACACCTTCCTCAAACGCTTTGCCAAGCTGACCTTTGAACAGGTACGAAAGGAAAATCCCGATCCCCACGAACACCACGATCAGCGCCCAGATATACGCCCAGCTTTGCCAGTCTCCGGTCTCGTTCTGGTAATACAGGATTCCGCCGATCCCGGCAATGATCGAACCGGGGATCATCAGCTCGGTCACGCCGCTGATCAGCCCCGCAAGGATGAAGATCGCGCCGGGGGCCATCACCCACATCGGCCAATCGGCTACCCGCGCCATCCAGTCGCCAATCTCAGGGACGAACTGCACGGCCAGGAACCATGCGCCCAGCAAAATAAAAAGAAAACCTATTGTAAAACTTCCTCTGCGCTTCATCAGCTTATATCTCCTTTGAGTGTAATTCCTTTACCATTCTATACGAAAAAGGTTTAAAAAAGTTGTAAAAAGCAGTCAACGAGTAATGAGGCAACTAGTAACCAGTCACCAAGGAATCAGGGTTGTCCTATTCGACTGTTAATATGATCCTGGACTGTGCAAGCTCTCTGGTTACCAATTCCTGATCACTCGGTGCTTGTTCACTCAGTGCCTAATCGACTACCTGACCATCTGGCAATCCGACTATTTGACTATCTCCATTTCCCTCTTGACAAATTATCACAAAGTTTGTATAGTATGTTTAGAAATATCTAAACGTTCTAAACAAACACAAACAAGGCAGACCAATGACCGAAACCAAACTCACACAGGCGCACGACCATTTTGTCCAGGGGATGAGCCGCATCAGCAACTTCTGGGGCTTCCCCAGGGCAATGGGTGCCATCTACGGCACCATCTACCTCTCCCCCGCCCCCCTATCCCTTGACGAGATCGTCGAACTGGTCGGGGTCAGCAAAGGGGCTGTCAGCACCCATGTGCGCCACCTGGAACGCCTCAACATGGTGCACAAGCACCTCGAGATCGGTGATCGCAAGGACTACTACACTGCCGAGACCGACTTCTGGAAGATGGTCCGCAGCATCCTCTCGCAGCGCGAGGTCAACGAGTTCGACAAAGCCCTCAGCACCGTCTCCGAGAGCCTCGACATGGCCGCCGAATCCGAGGCCAACCCCGAACTGAGCCAGTTTTACCAGGAGCGCATGAAGTCCATGCAAGCCTTCTTCAACATGCTCGACAGCCTGTTCTCCGCCCTGCTCAAACTGGAAGGGCTGGTTTCCCTGAGTGCCTTCAAAGGCATGCTGGAGAGGTCTGCCAAAAAACCAAAATCCGATGAATAAGCCTTAGCGCACATCGGCAGGGAGTATGCAGTTTAGCTCCAAATTACCTGTTTTTGTATGGAGGTACCTATGACTCAATTTCAGCTTTATCTTACTGGCGTGACTGTTTCTATGGTGATTTGTATCCTGGTAGTGGCCTACCTTCGCCGCCCGCTTTTCCTCATCCTCACAGACCTGTGCGGCACAGATGAACGCGCCC
>QKGK01000412.1 GCA_003250455.1 Chloroflexota bacterium
CCCAAAGATAAAAAAACGCCCGGAAAACCGGGCGTTCTTATCAGCGGAGAGGGAGGGATTTGAACCCTCGATACCTTTCGGTATACACGCTTTCCAAGCGTGCGCACTAGGCCAAACTATGCGACCTCTCCACAAGCGGAGGACATTTTACCACAATCCATTGACAGAATGCTAGCAATTGCCCTCCGGGAAACCGAAATAAAGGAAAAATTACTCCGGGAACAGGTCCGCGATCAAATCCGGGGCATACGACCGGACAGTCCCCGAAGTCAGCGCGTTTTCTTTAAGAATCTCAGCGAACATTTCCGCACTGGGGCGGCGGGTGCGGGCCTGGGTTTCTGTATTCAGCCCATAGAGGCCAAAGCGGCGCGTCCAGCCTTCCTGCCATTCGAAGTTATCCACCAGCGACCAGACAAAATACCCCCGCACCGGGTAATTAAAATTGACTGCCCGCCACACCTGATGGATGTGGGCTGCCAGATATTTTCTGCGGAAGCTGTCTTCCTGATCTTCGGTGCCATTCTCGGTGATGATGACCGGCACGTCAAATTTCAGCGACCATTCGATCGCCCGGAAAAGCTCTTCCGGCTGGTAGGCGATCATGCCGTTGGGGCTGAGTTCGGCATCTTCCGGATAAAACCGTTCTGAGAACACGCCTTCTTTGCCTGCACTCACCCTAAAGCGCACCAGATCGCTGGAATAATAATTCAGCCCAAGGAAATCCATCGTGTTGGCCGCTTCAGGGATGGTAATCCTGCGGTTCAGCAGGCGGAAAACGCCATTTTTGAACATGGCGGGGAAAAATTCGTTCCAGGCGCGGTGATACAAACCGGCGAGATAGCGATCCAGCGGATGGCCGCTGCGCGCCGGAGCAAATCCGCGGAAACTGTGGGCAAACCCTACTCTGGCCTCCGGCTGTTCCTCTTTTATCGCATGGTAGGCCAGCGCGTGCCCGCGGGCGAAATTGGTCATCACCCTGAAGGCCGCGCCGAGATCTTTTTTACCAGGCGGGAATTCTCCCAGCAGGTAGCCCAAAAACACGGGGACATTCGGCTCGTTGATCGTCAGCCAGGTGGTGACAGAAGACTTAAGCGCCTCAACCACTTTGGCGGCGTAGGCGGCAAACAAGGCAGGGACTTCATCATTCTCCCATCCGCCGATTTCATCCACCCACAGCGGGTCGGTGAAGTGGTGCAGCGTGACTACCGGGAACAGGCCGCGTCGAGTCAGCCCGCGGATCATATCGATATAATGGTCGAGGGCGTGCTCGTCCCAGCGGTCGGGGGCAGGCTGGATGCGCGCCCACTCAATGGACATGCGCAGGGCGTTGTGCCCATCTTCTTCGGCGCGGTCAAAATCCTCCCGCCATCGGCCGCCCCACCAATCGCAGGCCAGCCCGCAGGATTGTCCCTCGGCAATATTGCCCGGCTGTTGTTCCCATTGTGCCCACTGATTATTTTTACTGTTCCCCTCCACCTGGTACGCAGAAGTGGATGTTCCCCATAAAAACCCTTTCGGAAAATTAAACCTGGCTTCTGGCATCAAATTCTCTCTCCATGCGTGTGATTTACGAATCGAACCGCCCTCCCTATGCGGGTTCGGATGAACAGGAGCAGCCTTTCCCCAAAGAGGCTAAACAGAAGATATTATACTCTGCTCATCCTTTCAAGGTGAGTTTTCACAGATTTCCCCGAGGAAACCTGCAAAATTTTCGCTTTGGTCAGGAGGCATCCCGCGCGACTTGCTGGTAAAATGAAATTAAGTCATCAAACGGTCTAAAACAGTATGCAGCCAAACCAAACCAACGCCCTTCCCCACAAGATCTTTCTCAGCCTCGGCACCAATGTCGGCGACCGCCTGAACAACCTGCAAGCCGCTGTAGACAGGCTGCCCCCAAAAGTGCAGGTGCTGCGGGTTTCCGGCGTGTACCAGACTCCTCCCTGGGGCTACACCGACCAGGCTGATTTCCTCAACATTGTGGTCGCAGCCAGCACCGATTTGGAACCGGATGCCCTTCTCCATTACCTGAAAGCCCTGGAAGCCCAGGTCGGCCGGACAGCCACGTTCCACTGGGGTCCGCGGGAGATAGACCTCGACATCCTGTTTTATGATGTCAGCGTGCTGGAACTGCCCAACCTGCGGATTCCGCATCCTGCGCTGCATCAGCGCGCCTTTGTGCTGGTTCCCCTGGCAGAGGTCGCTCCCCAACTGGTTCACCCCGTTCTGCAAAAAAGCGCGGCTGAACTTCTCGAGGGAGTGGATACTGCAGGCGTAACCCGAACCTCTCAATCGATCCGTTTTCCGGAGGAGAATTATCCCATGCAAGAATCCTTAAAAATTGCCAACAGCTTGTTTACCTGGGGCAGCCAAACCTATGTGATGGGCATTCTCAACATCACCCCGGACAGCTTTTCCGGGGATGGGCTGGAACAGCAAACGGACCCCATCGCTGCCGCGGTGGCGCAGGCAAAGCTGTTTGAACAAAACGGGGCACACATGCTGGATATTGGCGGGGAAAGCACCCGTCCCGGCTCCGAACCTGTCAGCGCCACCGAAGAAATCGCCCGCGTGCTGCCGGTGGTGAAGGCGGTCGCTGCGGAGACCTCGCTGCCGATCTCGATTGACACCTATAAAGCTGAAGTAGCCGCGGCTGCACTGGATACCGGGGCACATATCATCAACGATGTGTGGGGGCTGAAAGCGGACCCGGAGATGGCCGGGCTGGCTGCCGAGCGGCAGGCACCTGTTATCCTGATGCACATCCGCTCCACCCCAAAAAGCGCTGAAGTGCAGCAGCGTCTCGGCGGCCGCTACGTGGGCGTGGAAT
>QKGK01000408.1 GCA_003250455.1 Chloroflexota bacterium
AAACCGTAACTTACTTCTACAATATGCTTACCGGTGCAAGCGGCAACCCCGGGCCAAGCAACCTGCCGCTGGATTTGGTCCAGGTCACTTTCGTGGACCCGGTGCCCGTCCCGCTGGCCCTCACCACCCGCAACTATGACATCCGGGATGCCAGCACCGGGCAGATCGCCCTGGCCCCGCTCGCCCAGGGCTACTTGATTCACACCCAGGGTACTCCGAATACCCTGAACGATGACACCCTGGTTAACCTGGGGAGCACCCGCGCGGGTGGGGACCGGATCAAGGTGCGCGGTGCGGAACCGGGCGACCGGGTGTGCGTCTTCGATCTGCAGAATACGACCCCGCGGTTGGGCTGCGAAAATGTACAGTCCACCAGCACCGCCGTCTTCCTGACGGGTACGCCCAATTGGCAGCCGGAGATCCAGGTCACACCTGTCAGTTCTACCACCCTGGACATCACCGTTAACCTGGCCCAGGCTGCCAACCAGCTCAGGGTGCAGGTGTACCCGGCTACTGGCGACCCAGATAACCCCAACGCCCCAATCAACGCCCCGACCGCCAATATGACCACCAGTGACAACCTCACTTTCCAAAAACGGGTGACCCTGCCCTTCCCAGCCTTCAGCGGTTATATCCGGGTCTGGCGTCCGAGCGCTACCCCCGAGCAAATGGCGATCACCGAGTATGCCCTGGATACCAGTGCCTGGGGCGGCAATATCCGTGCCTGGTCCGGTGGCAACATCCGCGCCTGGTCGGGCGGGAACATCCGTGCCTGGTCGGGCGCACCGACCGTTTCCAGTGACGGCCAGCTCACCATCCTCAACCTGGATGACCCCTATGCCGACAATGGCGTTTCTGCCCTGCAGATCATCGGAACCACCCCAGGGCTGCCCAATTGGCTCACCCCGGTGGGCCAGGCCTACCAGGTCATCATTAAAGACGGCTTTCCGGCTAACACCCCCCGTTCGCTCTCTTTCGATTACCTGCAGCGGGATGTCCCCGACGGGCACGAAGCAGACTTGAGCATCTACTATTACCCGGATGGTGGGAACGGCTGGCAGCGCCTGACCACCACCCTGGACCTCGATGAAAACCGGGCGGTCACCAAGCTGCCCAGCGGAGGTGAAGGAATTTATATCCTCATTGCCACTGTCAAGCTCCCCGCCTTCTCCACTGGCTGGAATAATTTTGGCTACCCAATTGACGAGACTCGTCCGGTAGCCGAGGCGCTGGCCTCCATTAACGGCAAGTACACCTCGGTTTATTACTACAACACTGCCACCGATACCTGGCTGCTCTACGATGCAACCGTTATTAAGGACCATGCCTTCTATGCTCCGCTGGTCAACACCCTGAGCAACCTGAATTTCGGTCGCGGCTACTGGCTGTACGCCACCCAGAACACCACCGGCTACCTGGGGATCGAGACCCGGGCTCCGGCGCTTCCGCCTCCTGACCAGATCCCGGCGGCATACTACGGCCCGCTGGCCGCGAGCAGCGGCTTTACCCCCCAGGCGGGGATGGTGGTCGAAGCCTATGTTGGGGACGCTGTGTGCGGCTCCGGAATGGTCTTGAACTACAACAACAGGCTGGTCTTCAGCCTGCTCGTCCGTTCGGATGCGGCTCCGGGCTGCGATACGCCCAATGCCACCCTCACCTTCCGCGTGGCTGGTCGGGCCATGACCCCGCAGCCCACCTGGGACAACTCGCAGGCCCATTTCGGCACGCTCACCGCGGACAAGCTCAAATTGTTCCTACCCGCCATCAATCGATAAGCGGCAGGTGTGGTTTATTACACTTTATCAGCGACAAAGATCCCCCAAACATTTGGGGGATCTTTTGGCATAATCAAGGTTCAGCACGACAATCTTTGTTGGTTCAACAAGCAAAAGAAAAGGCAGATATTCTGGGGGTGATTCGGGAAATTGACTCTCTTAGAACCCCAACAGTTCTTTTAGCTCCCCGATTGCAGAGCGGCTGAGGGGGATTTCGGACGCGGCTTCATCATCCAGCAGCAGGGTGTAGCTGCTGCGCGTGTAGGGAATCACTTCTTTGATATGCTGCAAATTGACCAGGTAGCTGCGGTGTGCCCGGAAAAACCCCCGGCGGAGCAGGCGGGTTTCTAATTCGGTCAGCGTGAACTGGGTGGGCAGGCTGCCTTCGCCCGTGTGCAGGTTGGTGCGCCCCTCCACGGCGTCCACATACAAGATGTCCCCCGGGTTCACCAGCACTACTCGCCCCTCCAGCCGCACGGGGATTTTGAAAGGAAGGGAAAGCTCGGCATCTTCTTGGGATTCCACCGTTTCAGCAATCTGTCCTTTTTCAAGGAGGTAGATCCGGCTGCACAGGGCATCGAGATGGGTCCGGTCATCTGCCAGGATCAGCACGGCAGCACCCCGCTCGACATGTTCCTGGATCAGCCGGGTAAGCAGGCGAACGGTCTCCTGGTCGCAGCGGCTGAACGGGCTGTGGAGGATCAGCGCCTCTGGCTGATGCAGCGTCGCACAACCAAACGCTAACCGCCGGGACAGGCTGGTGGACAGCCGGTCCACGCGCACATTGGCCTGATCCGCCAGCCCAATCTGGTTCAGGAGTGCATCAGCCTGGTTCGTTTTCAACCCGCGCAACTGGTATTGAAAAAACAAATTCTGCCTGGCAGTGCGCTGGAGATACAAACCGTCCTGGGGGAACAGTACCCCGACTCGATACCCAAAATTCTCCCGCGCGCTGGCCGGGTCAATCCCCCCTACCGTAACCTTTCCTAAGGATGGCCGGCTTTTGCCGGTGAGCAGTTCAAACAAGTCATCCAAACCGCTGTTTGCCAGC
>QKGK01000564.1 GCA_003250455.1 Chloroflexota bacterium
CCTTTGCACGTTCAAATGAACCACAGATGGATATTAGTAATTAGCTGTAATCACCGCCAATAGGATCACAACAACAAATGATACATATGAATATGTCAATCTTCTGGGCATTTTCTACCTCAATCAATGGGTTATATATATTCTATCCCCTAAAGATTAAGCCCTGAATAACTATTTGTTAAGGTTTATTAAAAATCCAAAACATATCCCCTGTTTTGCTGATTTCTTGTCACTCAAGTTCCATGTATAATGAATGTAGAAACCAACCTGAACCACTTAAACTCGAATGAGGTATCCAAAATGGAAATGGATTCAAATCCTGTTTATACGTTTCGCGTCCACTGGCTCAAAGGTATTTTTGCCCCCTCTCGTCTAATCGGGCAAAAGTTGATTGTCTACCGCACCAAACTGATACTTGAGACCGGCATCTTCCGCAAAGACGAGCGCATTATCCCTATTTCAAAGGTGACCGACATCCGCGTCACCAAAGGATGCGCTGCCGGTGTTTTGGGGTATGGGAACATCTATATCGAAACCGCCGGAACCGGGTCTTCCGAAATTTCGGTAGTGGATATCGACAGCCCGGATTACGCCAGAGACCTGATCGTCCACCTCATCGATCAAAACGAATAATAGACACCTATCCTCCGCAGCCGTGAGTCTTAATTCTAAGCTCACGGCTTTTTAATTTAATCTCTGCCAAGATTCGTAACACATCCAGATATAGTTTTATCAATATATTGCACTGTTATAATTGACAAAATATGACTAAATAGGTATAATATCTGAATTAACTGGGCTAATGGTACCCCCCTCCACAATGTTGGCAGGATGAAAGACCGCACAATTAATGTTGACCAATTGACAAAAACCTGCAGTGCGGAAATTACCGCCGCTGATCAAATGTCACTGCAAGTAAACTCAGGAGAGATCTTCAACTTCCCTGACCCCTTGATTTACTGAACGACTGGTTGAAAACTTCTGCCATTTACGCCCTGGTTTTGTTCGCCCTCCGGGTGCACACCAAACACAAATCAAACGAGGACAAATGAAAAAAAGCATCTGGTGGATCCGGCGGGATATCCGGCTGCACGACAACACCGCCCTCCAGGCGGCCCTGGTAGCCAGCCCGAATGTCATCCCGGTATTCATCTTTGACCCCCACCTTTGGCAAAGCCCTAATCTGAGCGATCCAAAAGCAGCCTTCCTGGTAGCAAACCTGAAGGAGTTACACCAACAGCTGAAAAAACTCGGCGGCAGGCTGGTCATCCGTTACGGACACCCGCTGGAGGAGCTAAAAAAACTTACAGACCAATACCAGGTGGACGCGATATTTGCTGAAGCTGATTTCACGCCATACGCACGCCAGCGGGATGCAAGCATCGCGCAGCACCTCCCGCTCAGGCTGGTGAATGGGTCAACCGTCCTCCATCCCGAACTCGTTATGAAATCAGACGGAACCCCTTACCAGGTCTACACCTCCTTCATGCGTCAATGGAAAGCAGCTTACGCAGCCAAACCAATTCTATTATTCGACCCACCCAAGCACATCTCCACCCCAACCGATATCATCTCTTCGGAATGGCCAAACCTCCCCTATCACCCGGCCCAAACTGGATTCCCTGCCGGGGAACAAGAAGCAATTCAACGATTGGAACATTTCGCCCAGGGAGAAAACCCGCCGGTATATCAATACAGCGAAAACCGCAACCGCCCTGACCTGAATGCAACTTCCCAACTATCCCCATATTTCCACCTGGGGATCCTTTCTCCTCGGTTGGCAGTCCATCACGCTTACAGAGCCATGCATTACGCACAGACTACGGCGCAGCGGGACAGCGCAGAAATCTGGCTGAATGAACTCATTTGGCGCGAATTTTTCAGCTATATTCTCTTTCACTTTCCCCGGGCAAGCCGCCAATCCTTCCAGGAGCAATACCAGCAAATCCCCTGGCGGGAAGACCAGGAAGATTTCGTTGCCTGGAAAACCGGCCGCACCGGCTACCCGATCGTGGATGCGGGCATGCGCCAGTTGGCTGCCACTGGATGGATGCACAACCGCCTTCGCATGGTAACGGCATCATTCCTGGTCAAAAATCTGCTGATCAACTGGCAGTGGGGAGAGTCCTGGTTTATGCAGAACCTGATCGACGGTGACATCGCCGCCAACAACGGCGGTTGGCAGTGGGTTGCTGGCACCGGAACAGATGCAGCCCCATATTTTCGCGTCTTCAACCCCATCTCGCAGAGTAAAAAACACGACCCGGACGGCGATTATATCCGGCGCTGGGTGCCGGAACTGCGCAACGTCCCACAGCGGTATATCCACACCCCGTGGAAAATGGAAACAGCAGAACAATCCACTACCGGTCTGATAATCGGCAAAGAATACCCATACCCCATCGTTGATCTGGAATTTTCGCGCCAGCGCGCCCTGGAAACATATAAGAAAGCCAAATTTAAGTATTCAGCTATCCGGTCTTAAAACAAAAAGGCCCATTCCTGGGCCATTTTGCTTACAGATTCATCCAA
Source organism: Chloroflexota bacterium (assembly GCA_003250455.1). Lineage (GTDB taxonomy): Bacteria > Chloroflexota > Anaerolineae > Anaerolineales > UBA11579 > UBA11579. The sequence goes on from QKGK01000564.1 coordinate 2,533, forward strand.
AAATATGTTTACTTTTCGAGGTCGGCTAAAGGCACCGGGTCGGGGGTGTGTCCACCCAATCCATCTGCAGGTTCTTCTATCACTGAGGCTGGCTGCACATTCATATTATTGCTCTCCACCTGAACCACTGCCGGGATCATCAGGCCAACAAATCCCATTGCAATGCAGAAGATCCCTGCAATGCGGAACCAGGCCTGGATCCCGATCACATCCGAGATCGGCCCGGCAACCGCCAGACCAATCGGCGCCATTGCCCCTGAGAGGCTGCCCAACAAAGCAAACACGCGTCCCTGCATATCCGGCGCTACCGAACTCTGCATGATCGCCCCAATTGTCCCGTTGACAATCGGCAGGCTGAATCCAGTCAGCCCCGCAGCGATGAGCGCGAAAGTAAACAAATCAGATGGCAGCAGCCCCTGGGTCATGATTCCCGTCCCCAATAAGACAAGCCCGACCATCGAGGTTAAAATCTTCTTCTTAAAACCACCCCAAACGCCTAACAGCAAACCGCCCAGGATCACGCCAATCCCAAACAGGGAGTTGAAAGTACCCAACTGTAAGACCGTGCCTCCAAAATGTTCTTTCACCAGCAGCGGGTTTAGCGCCCCGGTGGGAGCCAGCAAAAAGTTCAGAGAAGCAGCCATCAGCGCAATGATCAGCAGGCCCTTCCACCCCCACACATAGCGGAAGCCCGCTTTCATATCTTCAAAGTAAGTGGCCGATTGGCCGCTGAGCGCTTCGCTTTTCGACCGGTCTGGTTGGGGAAATTCAAAAAAGGCTAACCCCAACATGGCCACGATTGCGGATAGCACATCAATCGCCAGGATCCATTGTAAAGACAAAGCTTCATACAAAATGGCACCCAGCGGCGCCGCAATGATATTTAAGCCGCCGTTCAGCATCTGATTCACGCCCTGGACACGCGCCAGGTGCTCCAGGGGAACCATCAAAGACGTGGAAGCCGCCATCGAGTTGCCATGGAAACCACCTGCAACCGCACGGATGAAAAGCACCACATAGATCTGCCAGATTTGCACATCGGTGAATGCGAACATCAGCGCTAGCCCCAGGGTCGCCAGCGCCACCACACCGTCTGCTACCAAAATCGTCCTTTTACGGTTCCAGCGGTCGATCAGGGGGCCAATGAACGGCCCCAACACCACGGTTGGCAGCATCCCGACCATGCTGCTGATCGCCAACACAGTCGCCGAACCGGTGGTCACAGTCAGATACCAGATCACCGCAAACCCCACCAATTGGCTGCCCAGCAAAGAAATTGCCTGCCCGGTCCAAATGGTGAAGAATCGCTTCTTCCAGGGGATTCCATCCTTAACACTAAATTGAGTAGCCATTACAGCCTCCGTATTAATCTTCTGCTTCCCTATATACTTATAACCAATGTGAAATAATCTTTAGTCGATTTGAAAAATAATGTCCATTATTCTAAATTATTTTCAATTTATCGTCAATAATAATTAAATTTTCTTATTTTTATTTAATATTTCTTTATTTCCCCCAGTCCAATGCACCAATAACAAAAGGCCGGTGATTTACCGGCCTTTCCCTTTTCTACTAAAAACAAACGAGTGTTATGCCAACACCTTCCGATCTGAATTCTCAACTTTCCGCTCACTGAACCATCTGGCAAGCCGCAGCCCCAGCCCAATCAGGCCAGACAGCACAAACACAAGCACATAATCGATCACCGGAATGCGGATAATCTCATTCAGGGCAGCCCAGCCACGCTGGCTGTACACCACCAAGGCCAAACCGCTGTACCCCAGCACAAACATATATTTCACCCAATTTTTCAAGCCCAACCCGTGCATCTGCGTGATGATAAAAATGCCGCCAAAGCCAAAGAAGAACATCGGCCACAGTCCCGCCCCCTGGAACACCGCTACCATGGTGCCATGCACCAACACCGTCCCCTCCTGTACAAAAGTCCACCACTTGTTTACGTGGATACGGGAAAAGAACAGGCTTCCCTGAAGCATCAGCAGGAACATGTAAAAGAATCCCACCAGGTGACCTGGCGTAGCAACTGCGGGATGATACCAAAAAGTGTACACAGTCGCCCAGGAGAAGAAATACCCGTGATAGCGCCGCACAAAATCAACCACCGGCCTGGAGATTGATGCAGGCTTTCCAAAGAACATCCCCCGGCGCCGGTTCTCCATGATCAGCACCAGGACCAGCAGAACCACTACGGATCCCTGCGAGCTCCAGATGGAAACGTCCTGTGCCAGTCCGTCGTACCACAGATGCGTTTGCAGGACATGCAAGAGGACAAAGAACGCATTTACACCCAGCGCAATCCAGTTAATTTTATGCAGTCCTTTGGTGTATTTTTTTACCCTGGTTTGGGCATAATAGATCAGTCCCCAGAAAACAAATTGGTGCACCAGATAAAATCCCCAGGCAGTCGCACGCGTCCAGAAAGTGGGTTCAGGCAGTTTCCAGTAATACCACGAAGCTCCCCGATCCGGCAGAAGCGCCACAGAATCCAGTTGGCTTCCCAACCCCCAAATCAGAGCGGTCAGCAGCAAGCTGGCCAATACCCCCCACAGCGCAGCAGCAGTACTGGTGCCCGTTGTTTTCTTTGTTTCAGAATTTATTGTAGACATGCACATTCTCCTGGGAACGATATGTGCCAATTCTATCAATTTTTATTCTTTTTGTCAATGTTTTGCAAATATTTTGCACACATATAATTATCACAATAAAAATGGGTGGTGTGCCACCCATTTTTATTAAACTGAATGTCATTCCGTTAAACAAAGGCGAGGAGCTGATCCTCGCCTTAATATTCCGTCAGAACCCTACCCGGTTATCGGGTTTTCTTCTCTTTGTTTTTCCATTTTTTATCGCTTTTGCCGTATGTCTCCGGGCCGGGAGAAATGAATCCCAGCTTGATCTTGCCAAAACGGGCCAAAAGCATCAATGCACCGATCACCGCCATGATGATGGCGACCAGTCTGGAATAGCTCAAGGCCGTGCCGGGGATGACTGGTTGGTCCGGGCGGAAAAATTCGATCCAGGCTCTCCCCGTCCCTTCCAGCAGCAGCCACATATAAAAAGCCGCACCAGGTTTCATCTTGTCTGCAAATTTCTTCACCAGCCAAAGAATCAAAATCGCTGCCAGGATATTCCAGATGCTCTCATAAAAGAAGGTTGGATGGAAGCGGGTCGTTTCCACCGGGAAAGCTTCCAGGTCCGTCCAGGGTGCAATCCTGTTCTCAGCGGCAATCTTCACGCCCCATGGCAGGGTTGTTGGCGGGCCATACAGCTCCTGGTTGATGAAATTGGCAATCCGGCCAAAGGCCTGGGCGATCAACAGCGCCGGAGCCAAAGCATCGATCAGCATCCAAAAGCTAAAGTGCTTGCGTTTGGCATACCAATAGGCTACCAAAAATCCCAAACCGACCGCGCCATAGATATGCAAGCCGCCTTCCCATACCCGCAAGATCGCTGCCGGATCATCGGTAAAATAGGTGCTGCCGCCGGCGATGTCGTTGAGCACATACCCCAACCGTGCGCCGACAATCCCGGCAGGAACCACCAGTATGATCAGGTCCCAGATGAAATTCTCTGAACCGCCACGCTTCACGATGCCGCGCTCGACAATATATGCGCCAATCATCACTGAAATGGCGATGATCACGCCGTACCAGTGAATAGAAAGCTCCAGGCCAAACAGTTTGAATGAAACTAAAATCGGGTCAATCAATGCTTACCTCCTGCCGTAGATACTTATGCCTAAGTGAATATAATCTCTTCTCAATAAAGGCTGACTTGTATTTTAATCGATTTCTGCGAATTTTTTGCTAATCTCCGCCATTAAGGGGTCGTCTTTCGGGTCAAAGCCAAAACGCGGGAAGATATCCCGGTACTTCCGGTAGACCTGTTCGGCAGAATATCCCATATCCAGCAAGGAATACTTATGCTTGCTTTTATAGGCGGCAGCATCCTCCACCGCTTTTGCCAGCCGTATCTCAAATTCCGGACTGATCGTCATCCCGAATTGGGAGTAGATCAGCCGGGTTGTAGAATCAAGCTCTCCGATCAGGTCGCGATATCGGATCGAAAGATATTCGCTATCCGGCAACCGCTGCAGGGAGTCCATCGATTCCATGTACCAGTCGCGTGTCAGGTCCAGCAGCATGTCCTTGAACGGGTACGGTTCCAGCGGATCGTTGAAATAGCGCCAGATATAGGTAAAGAAGCTGGTTTTCGAAGCCAGCATATCGACCGGGTTCCGGGCAAGATAAATGAACTTTGCATCCGGGAAGTAGTTCCGCAGCGCGTCCACCTTGGAACTGAAAGCCGGGTTTTTGGCAATATAACGCTTCCCGCCGTGGTAATAAACATGTTTTTGCACCATCCGGTAGTAGAAGTCCATGGCCCGCTTCTTTTCCAGCCGGGTCATTTCCGAGTCGAAATGCAGATACGGGCGCATTACCTCCATAAATGGGAAAATAAACATCAAAAAAGACGAGGTCCAATTGTGCAGTAAAATGCCTTCATCCTCGTCCGCTTCAAAAAGCGCTACCCGGTGCATGGGGATATTGCCGATCGCTTTGGCTTCAATTTTTTCCAGCCGCTTTGCCAGCCGGTTCCCTAAATATTTGTGATCCAGGCGCCCAACCGCCACCCAGAACTTGCGCTGGGTGATGGAAGGCGCAATATAGATCTCCCAGGTTTTCATGGCGGTGATGTTAGCTTCGTCTTTTGCCAGAAGCCGCTGTAACAGGGTGGACCCGGAGCGGAAATTACCGATGATGAAGACCGGCGCTTCCACTTTTTGGCGGCGGTATCCCCGGAAGAAGATTTCGTCCAACACAAATCCGATCCAGGTAAAAAAATTATGCAAAGGAATGATGGTGAACCACCAAAAGAGGGCTTTAATTCGCCTGGCAGTCAACCGGCCATGCGTACCTTTCGATTTGAACAAAGCCCAATATATCAGGCGAAAAAAGAGGGGAATGTTGAATCTCATTGTGTTCTCGTTGTGAAAAATTGCGCGTTGAACTATAACACAAAGCCACTCAATCTGCAAAACAAATCCATCATCTAGTCCCGTAAAGCCGCTGTTTTCCATGAATTTATCTGGGGATTTGCCGCTTCGGGATTCTTATTCTCCCCACTGACTGAAACCTCCTTTATAATTGATCTATGACAAATAAAGAACTTGCCGATACCTTCACTCTGATCGCTGACCTGCTGGAGATCAAAGGCGAAGTGATCTATAAAATCCTGGCGTACCGCAAGGCCGCTGACAGCCTCACCAACCTTTCCCGCAATGCAGAAGACATCTGGAAAGAGGGCAAGCTTATCGAGATCCCTGGCGTGGGAAAAGCCATCGCTGAGAAGATCGACGAACTGCTGCGCACCGGGGAGCTGGAATTTCTCAACAAGCTCAGTGCTGAAGTCCCCGAAAGCCTGGCAACCCTGCTGCAGATCCCCGACCTGGGGCCAAAGAAGGTCAAGCTGTTTTGGGAAAATCTGGGCATCACCACCCTGGCAGAACTGGAAAAAGCCGCCCGCTTTGATCAGCTTGCCAATCTCCCTGGCATGGGTGAAAAATCCCAGGAGAAAGTCCTCGCCGGGATCGAAGCCTTGCAGCGCCGCCAGACAGACCGCACTCCCCTGGGTGATGTCTGGCCTTTTGCCGAAGAACAACTCGCCTTCCTGCGCAGCCTGCCTGGCGTGGTGCGGGCTGAACCGGCAGGAAGCCTGCGCCGCATGCGGGACACCGTCGGCGATCTGGATATCCTCGCTGCCGCAGATGATTCCGAACCGATCATGGAGGCCTTCGTCAACCAGCCGAACATCGCCCGGGTGGAAGGTCGCGGTCCGACCAAGACCAGCGTGGAATTCAGCAACGGCTTCCGCGCCCAGTTGTGGGTGCATCCCAAAGAGAAGTTTGGCACTGCCCTGCAGTATGCCACCGGCTCCAAAGACCACAATGTCAAGATCCGGGCTATAGCGCTGGACCAGGGCTATTCGCTTTCCGAACATGCCCTCACCAAAGAGGACGGTACCGAGATCCTGTGCGATACCGAGGAAAAGGTCTACCAGACCATTGGCCTGCCCTTCATCCCGCCGGAACTCAGGGAAGATCGCGGCGAAGTACAGGCCGCTAAATCCGGCACGCTCCCTGAACTGATCACCCTGGACGATATCATCGCCGACCTGCACACACACAGCGACTGGAGCGACGGGCGCGCCACCATGCGGGAGATGATCCAGGCAGCCATTCAAAAAGGACGCACGGTTCTTGCCATCACCGACCATTCCGCCAGCCTGGGGATCGGCAACGGCCTTTCCATTGAGCGGCTCATGCAGCAAAAAGAGGCCCTCAAGCCTCTGCGGGAGGAATTTGCCGGTCAGATCACCCTCCTGCACGGCACCGAGATGGAGATCAAAGCAGACGGCACCCTGGACTTCCCCGATGAGATCCTTGCCCAGCTGGATATTGTGGTTGCTTCGCTGCATGTCAGCATGCGCCAGCCGCGGGAACAGGTTACCGAGCGCATGCTCAATGCCATCAACAATCCACACGTAGACATCATCGGACACCCCACCAACCGCCTGCTCCCCGATCGGGCCGGCGCAGACCTGGACATGGAAGCGGTTTTCCAGGCAGCCAAAGAAAACGGCACCGCCCTGGAGATCAACGCCAACCCCCAGCGGCTGGATCTCAACGACATCCACGCCCGCCGGGCAATTGAACTCGGCATTCCACTGACCATCGACACCGACGCGCACGCCCCGGCGCATTTCGACCTGCTCCATTTTGGCGTGGCCACTGCCCGGCGCGCCTGGGCGCAAAAAGAAAATGTGCTCAATACCTGGCCGGTGGAAAAGCTGCTGGCCTGGTTGAACAACCGCGGCCAATAACAGAAAGGGCACCCAACATGAACCATCGAGAACGTATGCAAACCTGCCTGAATGGCGGGCAGCCAGACCGCCCGCCGGTTGCGCTGTGGCGGCACTTCCCCGTAGACGACCAGACCGCCGATACCCTGGCCGCCGCCCACCTGCATTTCCAGCAGTCCTTCGATTTCGACTTTCTCAAAGTCACCCCCGCCTCTGGATATTTTGTCTACGACTGGGGTGTGGAAGATGCCTGGCAGGGACATCCCCACGGCACCCGAACATATACCAAACGGGTGATACACTCACCCGAAGACTGGGCTAAACTGGAACCGCTCAACCCCCACAAGGGGCACCTGGCGGCACAGCTCACCGCCCTGACCAGGATCATCGACACACTAGGACCAGACACTCCGGTCATCCACACGATCTTCAACCCGCTCTCGATTGCCAAAAAGCTGGTTGGGGACGACAACCTCTTTACCCACCTGCGGCAATACCCGGACGAATTTCATCGCGGGCTGGAGACCATCACCGAAAGCAGCAAAGGTTTCGTGGACGCGGTGATCAACCAGGTCGGGGCATCGGGGATCTTCTACGCCGTCCAGCACGCCCAGACCAACATGCTCACCCAAAGCGAATATCTCGAATTTGGCCGCTCGTATGACCTTCCCATCCTCCAGGCCGCTGCCAACGGATGGCTGAATGTCCTCCACTTGCACGGTCTGAATGTCTATTTTGACATGTTCGTCGACTACCCCATCCAGGTGATCAACTGGCACGACCTGGAAACCAAACCCTCCCTGAGCGAAGCCCTTAAGAAGTTCCCCGGTGTAGTTTGCGGCGGCATGCGCCAGGAAGAAACCGTCAACCTGGGCACCGTGGATCAGGTCCGGGCGGAGGCTGTTGCCGCCATCGAAGCCACCGGCGGGAAACGCTTCATCCTCGGTACCGGCTGTGTCGCCCCGACCACCACTCCCTACGGGAACCTGATGGCCGCCCGCAAGGCTGTGGATGAGGTCCGCTCCAAATAACAAAGGAATTTCCTGAATTCCGCGACAAAAATGTACCATCAAGGCCAAGTTAGGGTTATAGTAGTAAGGACACTGGTTTAGCCCATATTTAACAAACATCATGAGGAGAAAAAGATGATCAATGTTGAACAGATTGACCCCGCAGATGGCAAGCAGGTCAAACGTTTCATCGATATC
>QKGK01000146.1 GCA_003250455.1 Chloroflexota bacterium
GGCGGTCCGCGAGACCCTTGCAAGTTTCCACATTATAACAGGCTGTGAGCCTTCCATTACACTTAGTTTAGAACGGTTGTTTGACACGTTTGTTCCCATTTTTTGATCTTTTTTCACCCCACTCAGCCAAATTTCCTATAACTTAAGTCTGGATTCCCTTCCGCGACAGCGTATAATAGGGGAAGCAACACAGTCCCGGAGGACATCATGCTCAACCCAACCCAGATCATTATCGACCATTTTGTCGAACATCTGCAAAACGCCTACCGGCGCACCTACAGCGACCTCGAGCCGGAGGTCAGTAACATTGTCGGGTGGACAGGACGCCTGGCATTGGAGATCATTGCCAATACCAATGCCCTCTACCACAATATGGAACACACCGTAATGGTCACCCTTGCCGGGCAGGCGATCATCGAAGGCAAGCACCTCACCGAAGGCGGCATCACTCCGCAGGACTGGATGCACTATATGATTGCCCTGATGTGCCACGACATCGGATATGTGCGCGGCATCCTGCGGGAGGATAACGGCTTCAGCTTCTCCACCGGCACAGGGGAGATCGTCACGTTCCCCAACGGGGGCACCGACATCTCCATGACCCCCTACCATTTAGACCGGGGTAAACAGTTCGTGCGCGAGCGTTTGGGCGAAAACGCCATGGAGATCACCAAACAGCTGGTCGATGCAGAGAAGATCGCCAGCTACATCGAACTGACGCGCTTCCCGCCTCCGACCGATGAACAGTATGCCGACACAAGCGGTCTCGCCGGGCTGACCAGGGCCGCCGACTTCATCGGGCAGTTGGGAGACCCCAACTACCTGCGCAAGACCCCGGCCCTGTTCTACGAATTTGAAGAAACCAATTCCAACGAGCAGTTAGGGTATTCCGCCCCTGCCGACCTGCAGCGTGGCTATGCCCGTTTCTTTTGGGACGTGGTCAGCCCCTATATTCAGGACGCCCTCCACTACCTGGAAATGACCCAGGAAGGCAAACAGTGGATCGCCAACCTGTATGCCCATGTTTTTACCGCCGAACACTCAGACCCCATGGACCAATAACCTATGAGCTACCCAACGCCACTGCCCAACCTGATCCACATCCCCTTCAATCTACCCGGAAAAATCTACCGCAGTCCAATGCCCTTTGGCGCGTACGACCTGGGGGGCACCACCCTGGCAGAGTATTGCCAGGAAGGGATCGACACTGTGGTGATCCTCACGGAACCGTGGGAAGACCAGCGTTACGCCAACCGGGATCTCGCACAGGTTTATGCCGAAAGCGGTATGAATGTCATCCGCTTCCCCATTGATGACTTCAACACCCCGCAAAATCTGGCTGACTTCAAAAACCTGCTGGACGAGATCATCCGGCGGGCAAACGAGGGAGAAAACCTCGCCATCCACTGTTACGCCGGGCGCGGCCGCACCGGCACCGTCATCGCGCTGCTGGCCCGGAAGATCCTCAATACCGGTGGAGATGCTGCCCTTAAATGGGTGCGGGAGTACTTCCCGGCTGCTGAGACATCCTCGCAGGAAAATCTGATCAGGAGCCTGTCATTCGATGAATAACCCTACTGTTCTGGCAAAATCCGACCACATCCTGCTGCGGGATACACTCCCCTCAGATGTAGAGCCTTACCTGCGCTGGCAAACCAGCGGTGAATGGCGATATTTTGATGCTCCCTGGGAGGGGGTGATCGAAACACTCGGCCCCGCCCAGAAGGAACTGTTCCGCCAGCGCTTCCAGGAAGCGCGGCAAAAGCCTCTTCCTTTCCCGCGGCAAAACGTCACCATTGCCCTCTCAGACGACACCCCAATCGGCTGGGTCACCCGGTACAGCACCCAGCGATTTCCCCACGTCTGGTATATTGGCATCGATATCTGCGAAGACGACTACCTCAACAAAGGACTGGGCACCGAGGCCCTGCGGCTTTGGACAGAGTACCTGTTTAGCGAATCAGATGTGCACAAAATGGAAATTCACACCTGGGATATCAATCCGCGCATGGCGCGCGTGGCCCAAAAACTTGGTTTCACCGACGAAGGCGTCGAACGGGAGCTGATCCAATGGCAGGGGGAGTGGGTCAACCGGCTGCGTTTTGGCATGCTGCGCCAGGAATGGGAAAAGTTAGCCAATTCCTGATCCGGGCAGCTTTTACTGGGGGAACTGAGGCCACAATTTAGATTTAATTCCACTGAAAAACTCTTCTCTGAATGCTCGTGTTTTCTGGGTTTTCCCTATTGACATCTTAGCACAATTGTTCTATAATCCAAATAAGAACACCTGTTCTATTTGTTCTAAGATGATCTGACAATGGACGTTAGGAGGTCCCAGATGGCTAGTAACGCAAACATATTCAAACTATTCAAGACCAAACGTATCAGCCGGGGGCTGGTTTGGGGAGCCCTCATCCTCACCGCCCTGATCGCCTTCGAAATCTTCAATTACAGCACTACAGATTTCGCCATGAGCGATCTATTGGGCGACCTTCAATTCATGGGCATCCGCTGGTCCACCATCCTGGCAATTGCATTTTGCGGGATCGACTTCGCCGGGATTGCCCGTCTGTTCACCCCTGAGCAAGGTGCGGACGAACCCAACGAAGTCTGGTATCTGTTCGGTGCGTGGCTGCTGGCCGCAACCATGAACGCCTCCCTCACCTGGTGGGGTGTTTCAATTGCCATCCTGAACCACAACACCCTGGGCAATGCCGTCATTCCACGGGATTCACTGCTCAAGATCGTTCCCATTTTTGTGGCGATCATAGTCTGGCTGATCCGGGTACTGATCATTGGCACCTTCAGTGTTGCCGGGGAACGTATCTTCTCCCAGGATGACTCCCCATATGCGAAAAAAGGCTTACAATTTGGCAGCAGTGCGTCCAGCAAATCGACGCCAACCCAGACACCCCATCGGCGTCCCAGCTACACCCGCACCAGCACACCAACACCGCGACCTTCCACGCAAACCTCGTTCCGGCCGGCCAACAGCAGCCACTCAACCAATAACAGCCGCCCGGAGCCCACATACCACCCCATCACGATGCAGGCTAAATCCAACCGCACCAACAGCGGCCGTGACTACCGCCAGGACCAGATGGGATAAAATACTCATAAAAAGGATTCACCAAAGGCATGAGCAGTTCATCTTACGACGAGAGGAACCGCATGGATACAACCTCCACGCAGCCCGGTGGAGGTTGTTTTTCTGCCATCCTCTCCCCCCTCATCTTCATATTTGGGATCATGGCGTTCTTCCGCCTGGCAACCGGCGAGACCACCCGTCCGTGGGACCTGATCGTAGATTTCAAACCAATGGAAAGCGTCACCATCACCATGGGCAGCAGCAAAGACGAAGAACAGGTCCAGGCATCGCAGGGGATCGCTCCTTTCTTTTCCCCTTCGGTTTTATATTGGCAAACGGATATCCTCCGCTGGGCAAATGAATGGAAATTAGACCCCAATCTGGTCGCTACGGTCATGCAGATCGAATCCTGTGGAGATCCACGAGCGCTATCGCAGGCAGGTGCAATGGGTCTGTTCCAGGTGATGCCTTACCATTTTATTGCTACAGAAGCCCCCTATAATCCGGATACCAACGCCCTGCGCGGGATGGCTTACCTTGAAAAAGCGCTGAACACTTACCAAAGTGAACGGCTGGCCTTTGCCGCCTATAATGGCGGGATCGGGACTGCTGCCAAAGCCGAGTCCTTTTGGCCGGCCGAGACCGTCCGCTATACCTATTGGGGAACAGGCATCTACCAGGATGCCCTAAGCGGGAAGCAATCCAGCCCTCGTTTGGAGGAATGGCTGAATGCAGGGGGAGCCAGTCTGTGCCGTCAGGCAGCCGAACGACTCGGTATCGATTAATCCGGGACTACTGATTTATTTTTCCCCAACGGTGTGGTTCAAACTACCGGCGGTATCAAAGGCATGCACATACGGAAGGTTGCGCCATGTCCGTATTCAGACTCAACCTCTATCCTGCCATTATGCCGCTGCATGATCCAATATGCGATTGAAAGGCCCAATCCAAACCCTTTTTGGTCATAATCGATGAACCGTGTACGGGATTTTTCTGCCCGGTAAAATCGCTCAAAGATGTAGGCCAGGTCATCCGGATGGATCCCTATTCCATCATCCTTGACTGAGATGCAGACCTCACCATTCTCTTTGATCATTTCCAGATAAATATTGCCATCCGGGCGGGTATATTTGATCGCATTGCTCACCAGGTTAAGCAGAACCTGCTTTAATCGGTCCCGGTCTCCCATCACCTGAACCTGATCAATATTCACCATGTGAACATGCTTGTTTTCCCCTGCCAGGATGCGCGCCTGCTGATAGATTTCCAAAAAGACCGTATCCAATTCCACGGGAGTGGAATCCAATTCCAAACGCCCTGACTCTGCCTGGGCCATCAGCAGCAGGTCTTCTACCATGCGGGTAAGGCGGGCAATTTCCTTGCTCATGCTTTCCAGTGCCTGGGAATCAAACGACTTCATCCGGCGCATCAGCCCGGCATTCCCCTGGAGCACAGTAAGCGGTGTGCGCAGTTCATGGCTGACATCTGCCAGAAATCGACGCTGGGTATTAAAGAGATGCTCAAGGCGCTCCATGGTCTCATTAAAAGCGAAGATCAGGTCGCCAACCTCATTTGGTGGCCGGCGGTTAACCGGGATACGTAGGGAAAGGTCGTCGGAATGGGTGATCTCAGTGGCAATCTGGGTGACAGTTGCCAGCGGCATCAGGGCTGAATGAGTAGTGTAATAGCCAAATGATGCCGACAATGTCGTGATCACCAGGCCGATCAGAACCAGCGAACGCAGCAAATCGGCGCGCAGCTGGTCCACTTCTTTCAGGCTCGCCCCTGTTTGCAACACGCCGGTGATATTTTCCCCCACCATTACAGGCACCGAAAGCGCCATGTAATGCAGGTCTTCCAGGGAGATTTCATTGTAATAGCTTTGGCGGGAATCCCGGGCAATTTCAAACCCGTCGGGGTCAATGATCCGGCCGGTAAGCTGCTCTACCGTGGACTCGGTAGTGACCAGTAATTCTCCATTATTGTCAATGATCTGGATCAGGATACTTGAATCGTAGGTGATCAAAATATCACGGATATCCCGGTTAGTCAGCACCTTGTTGGCATCCTTGACAGCTGATTCCAGGCGGACATCGATCTGGGACATCAGGATATCAGTAGAGCGGGCATACACCGCCCACCCAAAGGCAACTACCACCAATCCGACAAGGGCGGTGTAAAATGTCGCCAATCGTATCTGGAGGGACATTCCGGTCCTACTAATCCTTAGCCATTTTCCCGAAGGACATAGCCCATACCACGCATGGTATAGATCAACCGAGGTTCATCCTCAGATTCCAGTTTTTGGCGCAGATAGCGGATATACACCTCGATGATGTTGCTGTCTCCCCCAAAATCGTAGCCCCACACTTCTTCGTAGATCATTTCACGCGTCAGCACCTGCCGCGGGTGGCGCATGAAGAATTCCAGTAATTCGTATTCTTTCCCGGTGAGTTGGATCACCCGGTCTCCGCGGCGGGCCTGGCGGGCGCCGGTATCCAGCACCAGATCGTTGAATTCGTAGATTTCCGGGCGATTGGGACGGGTACGGCGCAGCAGGGCGCGGATGCGAGCCAAAAGCTCATCCAGGTTGAACGGCTTGACCATGTAATCATCTGCACCGGCGTCCAACCCCTGCACCCGGTCTGAGACCGTGTCTTTCGCCGTCAGCATCAGGATCGGCAGCCGTCCCCGCTGGCGCAGCCGGCGGCAGACCTCCAGGCCGTCCATTCCTGGCAGCATCCAATCCAACACCACCAGATCGGGAGGATTATCCCAAGCCAACAATAAACCTGTCTGCCCATCCAGGGCTACATCTACCTGGTAGCCATCATAAGAAAGGCCACGCCGTAGAAAGGTGAGAATGGCTTCATCGTCCTCAATGATCAGAATTCGTGCCGTCATTTCCTCTTCCTTTATCACAATAGATCTATGGAATCCGACCCCTGACCGGTTCAGTCTCCGGAAACAGGTTCTCTTTATCAATATACCATAAGATTAATAAATCGGAATTGTAAAATCCCCCTCACCCGCACATCTTCGCTTCCAGTTTCCCGCCTGCGCTGGAATGACCTTACCTTTTGGTTTTAGGTGACCTTCGCCTACGGGTCTGGCGGTAATCCACCCTTCCCCTTTCTGCCAGAAATTGGCTTCCACAGACCATGCCTGTGGTTTCCTGATTCGTACAACCTACAAAAGGGATAAAAAAAACGGTTTGGATATACCAAACCGTTTTTTTACTTAGGTTGAAACGGGCTTACGCCAGTTCGACCGCTGCGCCAGCTTCTTCGAGCTGTTTCTTGGCGTCTTCTGCGGCGTCTTTCCCTACCTGTTCCATTACTTTGGAACCGGCGGTTTCTGCCATTTCCTTGGCTTCTTTCAGGCCCAGGCTGGTGAGTTTGCGGATGACTTTGATGACTTCGATCTTCTTGGGGCCGGCATCTTTGATGACGACATCGAATTCTGTCTTCTCTTCAACTTCTTCTTCAGCGGCAGCAGGGCCAGCAGCAGCAGCCACAGCTACAGGTGCGGCAGCAGAAACGCCCCATGCTTCTTCCAGTTTTGATACCAGTTCGGCAGCTTCAATCACGGTGAGCTTGCCAAGTTCTTCAACTAATTTTTCCAGGTCAGCCATTGCTAACAATCTCCTTAAAAGTAAGTGTTTATTATTTTTTGTTTAGACAGCCAGGTTAGGCAGCGGCTGCATCTGCATGTGCCTTGATTACCTGCGCCAGTGAGCGGCCAGGTTCGGCAATGGTGCGCACCAGTTTTGAAGCCGGTGCATTGATCACGCCCAACAACTGTCCGCGGACAACGGGCAGCGGCGGGAGTTCGGCAAGCGCAATCACTTGATCAGCGGTCAGCACCCGGTTATCCATGAACCCGCCTTTGATCTGAAGAGCGGGCATATCTTTGTTCAGGTCTTTGATCGTCTTGGCGATGCCGGGGGCATCTTCAAATCCGACCCCAAAAGCTGTGCTTCCGGTAAACAGATCTTTGGTATCCAGGCCAGCGGCTTCGAACACCATTTTTGCCAGACGGTTTTTGACCACATGGAACTCTGCGCCATTTTCGCGTGCTTTGGCACGCAGCTCGTCCATCTGAGGCATGGTCAAGCCGGTATATTCTGCAAGGATGAGGGCTTTGCTTTCTTTCATCCACGCCTCATACTGCGCTACCAATTCTTCTTTTCGTTCCTTTGTCAGTGCCAATGTGTGTACCTCCTTTCAAAAAAATAGTCTTTGCCTTCAATAATCAGGCAAAGACTACTCGGCATACACACGAAATTATCGTGATAGTTTGCTTCGTTCGTCCTCACCTCGGCAGGGAATTAAGACTTTTGACTCAAAAGGTCAAGAACCTTCCAGGTCATCCGTCACCTGCTGTCTCTGGCGAAGGCTTTTGGGAGACTTTACTCCCACCAATCAGGTATTTTACCTGAATTAGTCAGAAATTTCCATCGTTTGGGCCTGAACCGCATCCACTTTGATGCCAGGGCCCATGGTGGTGGATAAAACAATCTTGCGCATATAGGTGCCTTTGGAGGCAGCCGGGCGGTTCCGGCGCACGGCCTGGATGAGGGCAGCCATATTGTTGTAGAGGGCTTTTTCCTCAAACGAAGCTTTCCCAATCGGCACATGCAGGTTGGCGGTTTTGTCTACGCGGAATTCGACACGTCCGGCTTTTACTTCTTCAAGTGCCCGCGGAATATCTTCAGCAGGGACAACTGTGCCGGTCTTGGGGTTCGGCATCAGGCCGCGCGGACCAAGCACACGCCCCAAACGACCAACGGTGCTCATCATATCCGGGGTGGCGACGGCAACATCAAAGTCTACCCACCCGCCCTGGATCTTCTGCACCATTTCATCGTCGTCGGCAATATAGTCTGCCCCGGCTTCACGGGCCAGGCGGGCGCCATCACCCTGTGCAAACACCAGCACGCGTACAGTTTTACCCAAACCGTGCGGCAGCACAACCACGTCACGCACCTGTTGGTCAGCGTGGCGGGGGTCTACGCCCAGGCGGATGTGAACTTCCACCGTTGCGTCAAATTTAGCAGCATTGGTTTCTTTCGCAAGCGAAATCGCCTCAGCGGGCGGATAGGCGCGCTCCCGGTCGATCTTTTCCAGCGCTGCTCGGTAGTTTTTACCTCTTTTAGCCATGATTACTCCTTTTGTCTTGTGGTGGGACAAAACTTTTCCGGTTCTGCCTGCAGGTGGTCCGAACTCGGTTCGCTTCCCTGCAATAACGGGCTGGCTTCATCTGAAGCATCACCCTCCCACGTTGAAAGTGTGTTGTATTTCTAGTCTTCTACAACCCGAATACCCATGTTGCGGGCGGTGCCTTCGATCTGGCGCATGGCGCCTTCGATGTCGATGGCATTCAGGTCTTTCATTTTGGTTTCAGCAATCTCGCGCACCTGGGAACGGGTGACCGTCCCAACGATCTCACGATTGGGCACGCCAGAACCTTTGGGGATCCCGGCAGCTTCTCTCAGCAAGACGGCTGCGGGAGAGGACTTCAGGATAAAGGTGAAAGACCCATCCTGGAAGACCGTGATCTTTGCCGGGACAACCTGCCCCATCCGGTTGGATGTGCGGGCGTTGTATTCTTTGGTGAACTGCATGATGTTGATGCCCTGGCTGGCAAGCGCCGGACCGATCGGGGGTGCCGGGGTTGCCTTGCCACCTTGGATCTGCAAGGTGATGACTGCTTTTACTTTCTTTGCCATTGTTTACTCCTTTTGTCTTGTGGTGGGGCAATTCCGGTCTGGTCTTGCCTGCGAGAACGTTCGGATGTCTCCGATGAACCTCGCTAACGGGCTGGCTTCTTCTGAAGCGCCGCCCTCCCACGTTGAAAGTGTTTTGTTTCTTACGCTTTTTCTACCTGCAAAAAATCTAACTCGACCGGGGTTTCCCGACCGAAGAAATTAACCATTACCCGGACTTTCGCCCGTTCCATATCGATCTCATCCACCGTTCCGCGGAAATCGTTGAACGGCCCATCAATAATGCGGACGCGCTCACCCTGGCGGAAGGTAACTTTGATGCGTGGGGCTTCAGCTTCCATCCGCTTGATGATCGAGGAGACTTCTTCCGGTCGAAGCGGCACGGGGTCGTTCCCCATCCCGACAAAGCTGGTCACACCAGGTGTATTCCGCACCACATACCAGGATTCCTCGGTCATGATCATGTTTACCAGGATATAACCGGGGAACACGCGGCGTTCTACTGTGCGGCGTTTCCCTTCTTTTACTTCGATCTCTTCTTCCGTCGGCACAACCACATCAAAGATCAGGTCTTTCATGCCCATGGTTTCAATGCGCTGCTCCAGGTTATGGCGAACCTTATTCTCATAACCGGAATAGCAGTGCACCACATACCAATTGCGGTCGTCCAGCTCCGCCGGTTGCGATTGGGCGCTCAGTTCTTCTTCTGGTTGGTCTTGTCTTTCTTCGTCCATTGTTATACACGCTTTCGCCAGCGCAAATAACCTTGCCCTGGCTAAAATTTACTTTACAAATTCCAAATCAGTTCAAAAAACCGGAAGAAGAAAAAGTCCAATGTGCCCAACACTGCGGCCATCACCACCATCACGATCACCACCACGCGGGTAAGCGAGAGGGCTTCGCGGCGGGTAGGCCAGCTAACTTTGCGCAGTTCGCCCATGGTTTCGCGATAAAACCGCTGTAAACCGCGGGACTGTTTGCTTTTTGCTTGCTTTTTAACCGGTTTTTTGGTCACTTTTTTTTCGGTTTTTGCCACTGGTAACTCCTGATAGCAATTGTTCAATTTTCTATCTACGGCTAAAACGCCGCAAAGATTGCGGCGTTGCCTTTCTCAGGCAGGCGAGGCAGGAATCGAACCCGCAGCCTACGGTTTTGGAGACCGTTGCTCTGCCTAATTGAGCTACTCGCCTAGGCGCTGTTCCCAATAATGAGAACTAGCGGGTCTCACGGTGAAGCCGGTGGGTCCGGCATCGCGGGCAATATTTTTTTATTTCCAGCCTGGTAGGGTCATTTCTCCGGTTCTTTTCGGTGGTGTAATTTCGTTCTTTACACTCCGTGCATTCCAGAGTAACCACAGGCCGATTTCCTTTTTTACCAGACATAACAGGTTCTTCCTTCAGGGAGTATCCGATCTAATGGACGGGATACTCCCTGTACAATGTATTTTTTCGCTTGACAGTTGCGGACTAGTATTAGTCCAAAATCTCGGTGATCACGCCAGCGCCGACCGTCAGGCCGCCTTCGCGGATCGCAAAGCTGGAACCCTGCTCCAACGCCACAGGCGTGATCAGTTCCACCTTCAGGTTCACCCGGTCTCCCGGCATCACCATCTCCACGCCTTCCGGCAGGGTGATCTCTCCCGTCACATCCAGCGTCCGGATGTAGAACTGCGGCCGGTACCCGGTGAAGAACGCATTGTGCCGTCCACCTTCGTCTTTCCGCAGCACGTACACTTCGCTCATGAACTTCTTGTGCGGCGTGATCGACTTCGGTTTTGCCAGCACCATCCCGCGTTCCACTTCGTC
>QKGK01000187.1 GCA_003250455.1 Chloroflexota bacterium
ATCGCGGATGCGGAAAGTGACCTGCAGATCGCCAAGGACAACCTGAGCGATGTGCTTGCCGGCGTGAGCAATGATGATTTCCTGGCGGCGGAAGAACGCCTGGGCAAAGCCCAGACGGCTTTTGTGATGGCCTCTCAGGTATTGGCGCAGGCTACGCAGGCACAGGATAACGCCGCCCTGGAAGACGCCGCCCAAAAGGACTATGACTCCGCCCTGGCAGAACTGGACGCGGCTCAACTGGAGTATGACCGCCTGCTGACCAGCAATGATGCTGCTGAAGTGCTGGATGCGCGGGCCGAGGTGGCCCTGGCGCAGGTCCGCCTGGACAATGCCCAGGATGCGCTGGTGGGTTACCAGACCGGGGATGATGCCCTTCAAGTGCAGGCGGCGCAGGCTGGCGTGAAGCAGGCCGAGACTGCCCTGGCGCAAGCGCAGGCCGGATTGGCGCAGGCCAAAGCTGCCCTCAAAGTGCTGGAGATCACCCTGGAAAAGGTGGAAGTGAAATCGCCGATCTCTGGTGTGGTGCTTTCAAACAACCTGATCGAAGGCCAGCTGATTGCCTCCGGCGCCATCGTGATGACCATCGGCCAGCTGGACGAAGTGACCCTGACAGTGTACATCCCTGAAGACCAGTATGGACAGGTTTCGCTGGGGCAGGACGCCCTGGTGCGGGTGGACTCCTTCCCGGACCGGACTTTCTCCGGCACTGTGACCTACATTGCGGACGAGGCGGAATTCACCCCGCGCAATGTCCAGACCTCCGAGGGACGGACGAACACGGTCTTTGCGGTCAAGGTGACGATTGCCAACCCGGATTGGGAGCTGAAACCCGGTATGCCCGCGGATGTGACGATTGATTTGAAGTAAGCGGGATGTAAGAGACTACTGCGAATAAATTTTGTAAAGATTGCCACCATGGTACATCCCAAACTTGATCTTTGGGATTGTAGCGGCGACTGAAGTCGCCGCTACTGATTGAGCAAAGCTCAATTTAACAAAACCTGCCTCCGCAGGTTGAAAACCGGTGAGAAAAGACGACACTGGTCGCTGGAAGTCCGCCTCAGGGCGGACTTCGTATTTTTGTTGCGGCGGTTTCAACCGCCAGCAACCATATGCCATGCTTTAGGTGGGAATCCATTTACCGTTTTCAACAACTGCTCGTTCCATTGGGTTCCCGCCTGTGCGGGAACGACATGCGATTTACAAAATCGAGTGATACTGCAATGACATGCCATGAATCAAAATGAGACGCAGTAAGCGTCTCATTTTGTTTTGCCGAACTTTGTTCGGACCTTCTCTTGTCAGGAGATGAGGATAGAGAAGCGGTATTTGTGAATTAGTTGTCCAATGCCTTGACGCTATCAAGCATGGTCTGTGCGTACTGCAGTACAAGGTCTTCGGAGACTTCTCCCTGCTGACCTTTGGCGTATACCCAAATGACCACGTTCTTGTAGCGGGTGACGACATCGTAGCGTTCGGAGATGGCGCCTGCGCCTGCTTTGGCCTCTGAGGTCATGTAGGAGATGCAGTCGTTGCCGACGCTGCAGCTTTTATCCAGCACCTGGTCGGGGGTCAGGCTTTCCACGTTGTAGGCCCAGAACCATTCGTCGCTGAGGGCGGTGGATGCGCCGCTGGCATCGCTGTAGATCTCGACGCGGGACTGGATATACTGTGGGGTGAAGTCGTACAGGCCAACGCGCTGCATGGCGACGTTCCAGCCGTCCTGACGGCCGGTGGCCTGGACAAACTGCTTGCCGTAGCCGGCGCCAAATTCGCTGATGAACTGGGCGTTGGTCTGCCGGTGGTCGCTGCCTGCGTCGATATTGTAGGCGTATTCCATATCGGCGGGGCGCAGCACAAAGGTGTTCATCTTGACGATAAATTGGTCTTGCGGGATCTCCCCGCCGCCGCCCAGCGCTCCGCTGATCAGTTGGGTGCCGGTACCAAATACCAGGTAGGCAGCGATGCCCAGGGCAATGACAGCGACCAATGCCAGGATGATGAGGAGCATTGATTTATTGCTTCCCTGGGGCGTAGTTTGTACTTGTTGTGTCATGGTCTTTTCCTCCGTAGTAGAAAAAATGCGAGTTGATACAGCCAGTATAGAAGAAGGCCAAAACCCTGTACACAGGTCTTAAGTCCCAGAAGAGCGCAAAAAAACACCCCCCTAGGCAATTTTCCAGGGGGGTAATTTGTACTAAAAGAATGGAGAGGATTAGTTTTCGCCGTAGAGCTTGCGGTGGACGATGCTGAGGGCGCGCACCTGGTCGGCGGCGTGGTAGGAGGAGCGCACCAGCGGCCCGCTTTCTACCCACTGGAAGCCGAGGTCGAGGCCGTACTGCTTGAGGTGTGCGAACTCGTCCGGGGTGTAGTAGCGGTCGATGGGCAGGTGTTTTTTGCTGGGCTGGAGGTACTGCCCGATGGTTAGGATGTCCACGCCCCAACTGCGCTGGTCGCGCATCACGGCTTCGATCTCTTCGATGGTCTCGCCCAGGCCGACCATGATGCCGGACTTGGTGAGCACTTCGGGGTCGATCTTTTTGGCGTTGGTGAGGGTGGCGGCGGCCCACTCGTAGTTATCCTGCGGCTGGACCTGCTTGAAGAGCCGCGGCACGGTCTCCACGTTGTGGTTGAGGATCTCCGGGCGGGCTTCCATCACGATCTGCAGGGCTTCGACGCTGCCCTTGAAGTCCGGGATGAGCACCTCGATGGAGCAGCCGGGCTGCATCTTGCGGATGGCCTTGATGACCATGGCGAAGATGGGGGCACCGCCGTCCTTGCGGTCGTCGCGGTTGACGCTGGTGAT
>QKGK01000310.1 GCA_003250455.1 Chloroflexota bacterium
ATTGCCGCGCTGGCGTTGATCGGCTATTTTATCTTCATTTACTTCAACCCCTACCATGCGCTCAACCCTTTCCCCCCGCCGACCCAGCCGGCAGAAGCGGAGTCGGCCCTGGCGCTGCCCTTGGATACGCCTGAGCCACAGCCTACGATAAGCGCTGCCGTTGAAGTGATAGCAATGGTGGAAGAACCCTCTGCTACGGCAACAATAGAGATTGGTCCGACCCTGCCCCCGACAGCCTATCCAACCCCTACCGATGTGGTGCTGATGACGGCTACCCCTTCCGGCACGCAGGAAACCCGCCGGTATTATGTCCCTCGGGAAGAGTCCCCTTCCTATCTGGCGCATGCTTCCGGGTGCACGGGGCTGTATGTGGCCGGGAATGTGGTTGATATTGAGAAGGACCCGGTGATGCTGCTGACCGTGCGGGTAACCGGGACGTTGGGCGACCAGCCAGTTGACATGGAAGTTTTGAGTGGCAGCAACGACACCTATACCCAATCCGGCTGGGAGATCCAGCTTTCGGACCAGCTGCTGGTTTCCACAGGGACGCTTTTGGTGGCGCTGTATGAGCAGGGCGGGCGGGAACCGGTCTCGGAGGTAGTGGCCTTCGATACGGTGAACGATTGCACCAGGAATCTGGTGGTGGTCAATTTTGTCCAGCAGCGGGATGACTGAACCAGGACCCCTGATCCGCAATGCAACTTCATCGGACGCTGAAGCTATTGCCCACGTGCATATCCGCACCTGGCAGGATGCGTATGCAAATATTTTTCCCCAGGAACATTTAGCTGAATTATCTGACACACTTGCTGCCCGGACAGACCAATGGCGAACCCACATCACTGTCCATGAAGCGATTCCGGTTTTGGTTGTGGCTGAAGTTGCTGATGGAAGGGTGGTCGGGTTTGCGGGGGCAGGCGCACAAACGGATCCGGAGCACATTTATGAAGCGGAATTATTTGTCCTCTATATTCTGCCCGAATTCCAGCGCAAGGGACTGGGACAAGCCTTGTTCTCCGAGGTAGTAAGTGCACTCCAGAATTTGGGATTTTCGTCCATGCTGCTGTGGGTGCTGGCACAAAACCGGTCCGCCCGTCAGTTTTATGAAAAAATGGGCGGTATACTGATCGGGGAAAAAGAATTCAACCGTTGGGGAGAGCAATATATGCTGGCGGGTTATGGCTGGCCGGAACTTTTCCGACTGGACATTGCATAGAATTATTTGCTGAATTTAAACGTAAACGGGACGGTGTACACCGCCCCGTTTTTCTGTTTTGCTGAAGAATTTACCCAGCCGCGTGGAGCACTTCCGCCAATACCTGGCAGACGGTTTCCACCTGCGCTTCGGTCATCACGCTGGAGAAGGGGATCGCAATCCCGCGGTTGCCCAGGTCTTCGGTTACCGGGTAGTCGCCAGGCTGGTAGCCGAACATGTCCATCATGTAGAGCTGCAAATGGATGGGGGCAAAATACGGCCGGGCAGGAATGCCTTTCTCCGCCATCTGGTGGATGACCGCATCTCGGTCCAGATCCGCCGCCACCCGGATGACATACACAAACCAGGCCATTTTTGAGGTGCTTGGAACCACTTGGGGCAGCTCCACCATGGGCAATTCGGCCAGACGTTCGGCGTACCAGGCGGCCACCTGGGCGCGCTTGTCCAACAGCTCGTCAATGCGGGTCATCTGCACGCGGCCCAGGGCGGCGCTGAGCTCGTCCATGCGGTAGTTATAGCCGAGGTAGGAGTGCTGCAGCCAGGTGTCGCCGGGGGCGCGTCCCTGGTTGCGCAGGGCGCGCATCATGTCGGCATAGGCGTCGTTATTTGTCACTACCAGGCCGCCTTCGGCAGTGGTGATCTGCTTGTTGGGGTAGAAGGCGAACACACCCATATCTCCCAGCATCCCGGCGGGGTGTCCCTGATAGGTCGACCCCAACGCCTCGCAGGAATCCTCGATGATCACCAGATTGTGCTTTTCAGCCACCTGGCGGATCGCATCCATCTCGGGGGGCTGGCCAAAGACATCCACGGGCAGCAGCGCCTTGAGCGGGCCGTGTTTTTCTGCCCCTTTGCGCGGCAGCCATTTTTGGGCGGCAGCGCTGCCTGCGGCCAGGTCGTCGGCAGCCTGGGCCAGCCTGGCGGGGTCAATGTTCCCGGTTTCGGGCTCGGCATCCACAAAGACGGGGATGGCCTTTTCGTAGAGGATCACATTGGTGGAGGCCATGAAGGAGAACGGGGTGGTCAGCACCAGGTCTCCGGGCTGGATGCCCGCCGCCCGCACGCACAGGTGCAGCCCGCTGGTGCCGGAGCTGACGGCTATCGCATGTTTGGCGCCGACATATTCGGCAACTGCCTGTTCAAAAGCTTGATATTCAGGCCCCATGCTCAGGTTGGGAGTTTGCAGTACATCCAGCGCGGCCTGGCGTTCCAGGTCGGTGAGGTCTGGTGAGGACAGGGGAACTTTGAATTCCGGGTTTGATTTGGACAAAGGAAGCTCCTTTCGGGTATCCGCTAAGTTTTCAGCCGGCAAGCCACCGGCCAAGCAGGGCGGCAACCAGCGCGCCGCACACAGAGCTGATCAGGTTGACCATGTCGTTGTTCATCCAGGTGAAGCCGCGCAGCGGTTTTGCCGGGCTGCCATCGGGCAGGAGGATCACCCGCTCGGTCTCTTTTTCCCGTACCGGGTCGTAATAAATGGCCTGGATGGTGGCGCCCAGCAGGGAATCCAGCAGCGAGCCGGCCAGCCCGCCCAGAGATACAGCGGCAATGAACCCAAAACTGCGGGAGGCCGCCTGGAAGATCCAGCCTGCCAGGGCGACAAATGCGCCACCGGCCAGCGTGGAGAGCGTGCCCAGCAGGGTGATCCCGCCGGAAGTGCCCACCGGCACGGGCTGGCCGCTGGTGATCAGCCTCGGCTGGGCCTGGCTGAGTACGCCCAGTTCGGTGGCCCAGGTATCGGCATTGACAGCGGCCATCGCACCGGCATAGGCCAGCCAGGGCCAGCTTTCCCCGGGGGCGAGAAGCGCCACCACGGCCAGGAACGCGCCCACCGCACCGTTGGCAAACACTTGCCCCCAGTCCCGGTTAGCGCCTTTTTCAAATTTTTCGGCCAGGGCATGCTTGCGGCTGGCAAACAGTTTAGACAGCAGGCTGGAGGAAATAAAGAATGCCAGCATCGGCGCTGCCCAGGGCAGCCCACCCAGGCCAAAGATGATCGTGCCGGTGATGATGGCGGCGATCATCCCGGAGATGGAGAGCGCCCGCACCAGCCGGCCAGCCAGCCCGATGGCTACTGCCAGCCCCAGTCCGATCAGGATCTGCTGCGTGGTGACCGGGGCGCTCATGGCCGGCTCCATCGGGATAAAGTTGTGGATAACTTTTGAATTTCTGTGGATAAGTGTGGATTCATTGTGGAAAACTCAACTCACGGAGAGGATAAATAAAACGGCCACCAGGAAAAGCAGGGCGGTGAAGGCGCTGCCGGCCAGTAAAATGACGATAAAGGGGTGATTTTTCTGTGTCCGGTGGAACCACTGTGAAACCAGATAGGTGGCCACCACCAGAATCAAATTGAGGGCAGGCAGCAGGAACAACTGTGCGGGGGTCACCGGCGGGAAGGGCTGCCCCTGTGCATCGAACCCCAGGGAAACCTGTGTGAGGGTAGGGATCGCCCAGGCGACCAGCACAAACAAGGCCAGGCTGAGGAGGATGGTGGCGATCAGCAAGCCGCGTAAAAGCAAGTTGCGCCAGATATCCACCAGGAATGAGCTTGGCGCTGCCGAATAGGCGGGCAGCGGTGAAATACTGCCCAGCTCTGTCATTTTCCGGTAGGTGAGCACAAACTGGTTGGGCTTTTCAGGGGAGATGATGAACACCTGGTTGGAGGTGCCGATCATCACCAGGCGGTTTTTTTCAGAGGCGAGGAACTCCACTTTGCCGAGATGTTCCTGAGTGTTCATCCCGGTGACTGCGCCAGGCCACTGCAAGCGCGGAAATTCGAGCGTATAGAGATAGTCTGCTGCCAGTTCGACAAACTTGACCTGCTGCATGGGAATGACCGCTTCGCGGAAGCCCCATTTCAGACGGATGCCGTCCCGGCTGATCTGGTAGGAGCTGCGGACGAGCGCATATGTGCGGCTGACCAAGGTGGGCATCGGCGCCATCAGGAAAAGCGCGCCTAACAAAAAGACCAGGAACTGCATTCCCAAGGGAGTTTGCCCGGCGAGTACCAGCATGGCCAGGGACAATAAGATCAACCCCAGGGTGATTCCCAGGTTGAAAAATAATCCGCGCCGGCGCGGTGGGTTAAAAGTTTGGGTCTGGTTTTCCATGCCGGAACCTATCTTATCTGGGATGGAGAGGTTTGAAAAGGTTTGAGGAGCGGCAATCTGGCAGGTGGACTACCAGCCGCTGGTAAGTCTTTCGATATGCCGCTCTGGGAGGCCTGCATTGCGCATAGCGAGTTGAGTCTCCAGGACATCGTATTCGACGCGTTTGTGCTCCCAGGTGTGCTCCACATCGTCGTAGATGGCAAAGGAGGCACGCGGATCCCGGTCGCGCGGCTGACCGACCGAGCCGGGGTTGAGGATTGCCCGGGGTTTTAGCTCGATTGTGGTGGAAGGCGGGGGAAACACCAGGCGGGTGCCCTCCTGCCCGTTGGTTGAGGCGAACATCAGCGGCAGGTGAGAGTGCCCGATGAAACAATAGTCGTTGCTGAAATAGGCAAAATTCTCTGAGGCAGACTGCACATCCAGCAGGTATTCATAGACCGGCTCACGCGGGCTGCCATGCGCCAGGGTAACTTCATTGTGCACAACGGTTTCTGGCCGGTCGAGCAGGAATTCCCTGTTTTCCAGGGTAAGGACGCTCCTGGTCCAGTCCACAGCCAGGCGCGCTTCGTGGTTGAAAGTCTCCACGCTCATCTTGCCGATACAGGCTGCGTCATGATTGCCAAGCAGACAGATCAGGTTGGACTGCTTGCGGATCAATTCCACGCATTCGTTGGGGTTTGGACCATAGCCCACCACATCGCCCAGGCACCAGACAGCATCCACCTCCCCGGCAGCTTTGATCACAGTTTTCAGGGCTGCCAGATTTGCGTGGATGTCGGAGATGACCAGGATTTTCATAATTGCCTTCCAGAGGTTAGATTTTGCTGCTGTGTTCCAGGTTAGCGGGGCCAAAAGCAAAAGGCAGCAGGTCTTTTACGGTGGTCTTGTGTTTGATTTCCCCACTCAGATCACAGATGAGGACGACTAATTCTACCCCAAATTCGGCCAAAACCTGACGGCAACTTCCGCAAGGCGAGCCGCCGTCCTTGCTGACCACGGCCAGACGCGCAAAATTTTGATGTCCGGCAGAAACCGCGCTGAAGACTGCGGCGCGTTCTGCACAGATCGTCAGGGGGTAAGCGGCGTTCTCGGTGTTGGTTCCGGTGAAGACCTCGCCAGTGGAGGTTTGCAGGGCTGCCCCTACCGGGTAGTGGGAGTAGGGGATGTAGGCGTTTTTACTGACCTCAATGGCCGCCTGGATGAGCGCTTTCTCTTGTTCAGATAGATTCATCAGGCGTTTCCTCCAGCATGTGGTCTTCCAGTTGTTCGGGGGCAAAGCGGGCCAGCACGTGATGGACCCGGCGTTCGTGCAGTTCTTGCACGGTGAGGGTCACCCCTTCTTCCTCCAGGGTATCCCCTTCCGTGGGGACACTGCCGATGCGGGCAAAGATCAGCCCGCCGATGGTGTCCGCTTCTTCGGTGGGGAGCTGTGTGCCGAACATCTCGTTAACCGCGTCCAGCGGGATGCGCCCATCAAAGACGACCTCGTTCGGTCCCACCTGATGCCAGAGCTCTTCTTCGCTTTCGTCATATTCATCCTGGATCTCGCCAAAGATCTCTTCGATGATATCTTCCAGCGTTACCAGCCCGGCGACGCCGCCATATTCGTCCACCACAATGGCAATGTGGATGCGGGCAGCCTGCATTTCGTCCAGCAGTTCGTCCACTTTTTTGGTTTCGGGGATGAAGCGGGCCGTGCGCAGCAGGTGGCGCAGGGAAGTGATCCCGTTGCCAGAGCGCCACACCTGGAGCATGTCCTTGGTGTAGAGCAGGCCGATAATGTTGTCGATCTGGTTTTCGAAGACCGGCACGCGGGAAAAACCGGATTCCAGCAGCTTGTCGGCGGCTTCCTCCAGCGGAGTATTGACTTCCAGGGCAAGCATATCCACCCGCGGCACCATGATCTCTTTCGCCATGGTATCCCCAAATTCAAATACGGAATGGATCATCTCGCTTTCGTCTTTTTCAATCTCCCCGGCACGCTGGCTGGCATCTACCAGGTGGATCAGTTCGTCCTCGGTGATCGTCACCAGGTTGCGGCTTTCGCTGCCGCTGGAGAGACGCAGGGGGAGGTACAGCAGGGGGGTGAAGAGTGTGATCAGCAGGCTGGCTATCGGGGTCAGGCGGACCGACCAGCTTTCCGGGTCTTGCAGGATCAGCCGTTCCACAATGAACTCTGTGATCCAGATGAGAAAGCCGATCAGCACCATGTAGCCCAGGAAAGGGCCTTGTGTTTCCGTGTTGATCGCCGGGAGGATGAAATTGAGCATGGCCAAACCCGCGATCAGGAAGCGGATGATGGCCTGCCCCAATTTGAGCGTCGAGCGCGTCCGGGCACGTTTGGTGACCAGTTCCATGGTCTTTTCCACCCGGTTCATCCCGGCCTCGCTGAGGGAGACTAAACGCGGGAAACGCACATTCAGCAGGCTTGCCCGAATGGCGGTAAGCACAAGATCGACAAACAGCAGAACGATCAACCAGGTAATCTGAGCGTTATTCACCTTCACTATCCAATTTTCGCAGGTTGTAGGCAGGCACTCCCACCACCAGCATACCACTTTCAACATCTTTGGTTACCACTGACCCCGCACCGGTGCGTGCCTTCTTCCCGATGTGCAGGGGGGCTACCAGCATCGTATCACTGCCGATGAATACATCGTCTTCGATGGTAGTGTGGTGTTTGTTTTTGCCGTCAAAATTGCAGGTGATTGTCCCTGCACCGATATTCACGTTTTGACCAATGGTGGCATCTCCAAGGTAGGAGAAGTGCCCCATTTTGGAGCCGGGGGCCAGGTAGGAATTTTTGACCTCGCCAAAGTTGCCCATGTGCACGCCTTCGCCCAGGTGAGCGCCCTTGCGCAGGTGGGCAAACGGGCCAATATCCACATGGTCTTCCAGTTTGGCAAATTCCACCACCGAGGAGAGTACCTCGCAGCCATTGCCGAGTTCCGAATCCTGGATGAGGGTGTTTGGCCCGATATGGCAGTCGCTGCCGATCCGGGTGCTGCCGCGCAGGCTGGTATTGGGGTAGATGATGGTATCCTGTCCGATGGTCACGCCGGTTTCAATATAGGTGGAAGCCGGGTCAATGATCGTTACGCCCTCAAGCATCCACTGCTCGTTGATACGCTTGCGCAGGATCGCTTCAGCCTCAGCCAGATGTACACGCGTATTGATGCCCATGGCTTCGCGCGCGTCGGGGATCACTTCCGCCTGGACGGAAAGTCCCTGCTGGCGGGCGATGGCGACAATATCTGTCAGGTAGTATTCTCCTTTGGGGGAGACTGTGATCTTTTCCAGGTTATCCCACAACCAATCAGCCTGGAAGCAGTACATGCCTACGTTCAGCTCTTTGATCAGGCGCTGCTCCGGGGTGCAGTCCACATCTTCCACAATCACTTCCACGCCACCGGCCGGGCTGCGAACAATGCGTCCAAATCCGCGCGGGTCTTCTGCGATCACGGTGAGCATGCTGATCGGGCCATTGTGGGCCTGCTGCATGTCTATCAGCCGTTTTAGCGTTTCGGCGCGCACCAGGGGCATATCGCCGGGCAGTACGATAACCAGATCGGCATGGCCTAGCAGGTTTTCCCTGGCTTGCAGCACGGCATGTCCGGTGCCCAATTGTTCGGCTTGCTGGACGTAGGTGGCCATTTCGCCGAAGGTTTCGGCAACTTCCTCGCTCTGGTAGCCTACGATCACCGTGGGCTTTACGTCTCCGAGTTGGGCAACCTCGTTCAGGGCGTGCCACAGCAGCGGCTTACCTCCCAGGGGATGCAGGACTTTGATCCGTTTGGACCGCATTCGGGTTCCCTTGCCTGCGGCCAGCAATATGGTGGCAGTTTTCATGTTTTCAACCTCACAATAGAGAAGAAGCGTACTTCAGCTTTGGGGATAATTAAAAACAGCGAGCGCCGCATGCCATTTTTCGCATGCCAGGCTCGCCGTACATTTAAACTGGTTCTGACTTAAGTCACACTCTTCTTCTAACAACGGTAATCCGTTCAAAAAATTTATCAGCCGGGGCGCCTGGATTCGAACCAGGATCAACGGATTCAAAGTCCGGTGTGCTGCCGTTGCACCACGCCCCAATGTGTCCAACCTGTTTTTGTTGAACGCGCTGAATTGTAACATAGCCATTCTGCTACGGCAATAGGAATCAGTCCTCGCTGGGAGCCAAACCGAGTTTAGCGGCTTGTTCGTAAGAGAGGGAATCGCTGCTGGTCAGTTCGGGCTTGATCTCTTCCTGGTCGAAGGTCTCCCAGAAGGCGTCTACATCTGAAAGCGGTTGATCTTCCACTGAGGCGAACAGGTCTTCCATGGATGGATCGCTGGCGGATTCTGCTTCCTGCTCCTGTATGGAAAAATAATCCGATCGCAGGATGGTGGGGACTTCTGTGGAGTGGGCAGCAGGTGGGAACGTTAGCGCTGGGAGGGGGCCGGTTTTAGGCGCAGTTGCCTGGGTGGAAATACCCAATCGCGCCATATTGAGCAACACAGTCTTGGCTGTGTTGTGCATCGTGTTGGCAACCTCTCCAATCTCTTTTGGCAAGACCGGGTGGGTCATCAGCATCAGGCAGTAGGCTTCGCCCACCGGGACAATGAACAGGTCGTAGTTCTCCCCCCGGAAGCTGTAGAAATGGTCTGGGGTGTGCTGACCCAAAAATTGCGAGATGCTCACCCCTGCGGAAAAAGCCCGCATCAGTACAGGCATCAGGGAGGTCTCCAGTTCGGGGTCGGGGAGGTCTCCGGCGCGCACCAGCACCTGTCCCTGGCTGCCTACCAGCATGGCGGCAGTGGCGTTCAGGGAGACGCGCAAATCGGTGATCAGTTCGGTCATGCCCACCTGGGGCTGCTCGGCGCTGCGCTCCTCGAGGATCTCTTCCATGTGCAGTTTGATCTCCGGTGTGAGCATGGTATTGACCAGGCCCAGGGTGCGCTCTACCGCATCCAGAAATTCGGGGACATCGATCGGCTTGAAGAAAAAGGCATCTGCCCCGGCCTGGGCTACCTGCTGGCGCAGTTTGGGGTCGGTCACCCCGCTGACGAGGATCACTTTGGCTTCCGGGCTGCGGGCTTTGAGCTTGTCCATCAGCTCCAGGCCGGAAATACCCGGCAGGCGCACATCCGCGATCAGCAGGTCGGTATCCCCGCGGGAAAGCTCCAGCAGAGCTTCCTCACCCGAAAAGACATCTTCAAGGCGGAAATTCTGCTCCAGGGTTTCCAGGTGCCTGCGGATCAGCCGTGCGGCTTCTTTATGGTCGTCTACAATCAGAATGTGCTCTCCAGCCATAGAGTCATTCTATCATAATCCTCTCGCCGGGACTTTCAAAATAAGCGTTCAAATGGTTTACAGCTCTGATAGGTTTCTGAGGCAAGACGGGCCTGATATGTTGTTTCAAGGGTTGTGGCTTTCGCTCTCAGGTATAATTGGAATACCTTGTTGAATTATTGGTGTTGTCCAGGGTTATGGATGGTAGAGGTGTTATGGAAAATCAGGTGCTGGTGAAACATCGGTTCCCTTCAGGACAGATTCTGATGTTAATTCATGGGGATTTGACGACCCAGGAAGTGGACGCTATTGTGAACGCGGCAAACCCGCGCTTACGGCATGGCGGCGGCGTGGCGGCGATCATCCTGCGGCGCGGCGGCCCGGAGATCAACCGGGAAAGCCGCGCCTGGCTGCGGACGCACGGCCCTGTCACCCATGAGGAACCAGCCTATACCACCGGGGGGAACCTGCCCTGCCAATATGTGATCCATGCCGTGGGGCCGGTGTGGGGCGGGCAAGGGGATGAAGAAGCAAAGCTGGAACGCGCCATCATCGGCGCGTTAAAGCGGGCAGAAGAGCTTGAATTGCGCTCGATTGCCTTTTCGGCGATCTCCACCGGGATCTTCGGCTTTCCGCAAAAGCAGGCTGCCCAGGTGTTTTTCAAAGTGTTCCAGCAATATTTTATGGATTCCCCCGAAAGCCCTCTGGCTGATGTGCGCATGGTTGTATACGATGAGCACACTACCACAGCGTTTGATGAGGTCTGGACGGCGTTGGAAGCGAAGGCGTGATTACCTCGGTCAAGAACTCACGGATAAAAATGGTGCGGGCGCTGCAGGGGCGCACCAAAGCGCGCCGGGAAGCCGGCGCATTTGTTATTGAGGGGGTGCGCCTTGCAGAGGAGGCAGTGGCTGCTGGATGGCAGCCGAGTTTATGTTTGTATACCGCAGATGTGCCTCCGCGCGGCATGCAGCTGGTGGAAACGCTGCGCGC
>QKGK01000113.1 GCA_003250455.1 Chloroflexota bacterium
GTCAGGTTCAGACCTTGCTGGCGGCCCGCCTGCCTGAGGCCGCGTTCCACCGCTTTGCGTCTGCCGGATGCCACCCGCAGGTGCAGGCGGTTGCCGATCAGCTGGGCATCCTCTACGCCGGGGAGCGCACTCGCCGCCCGCCGCCAGGAGGGCAGGGGACTGCCGTGCAGCTCCAGTACCTCGCCGCGGTAATCTTCCAGCAAACGGTGAGGCGGCCCTTCCAGCACCAGCCTGCCGCCGACCATCATGCCCACATAGGTGCAGCGGATGGCTTCATCCATATAGGGGGTGCTCACCAGCACACCGACGCCTTCCTCCCGCACCAGGCGGATGAGCAGCTGCCAGAAATCCTGCCGGGTGACCGGGTCCACGCCGCCGGTGGGCTCGTCCAGCAGCAGCAAGCGCGGCCGGTGCACCAGCGCCGACGCCAGCCCGAGCTTCTGCTTCATCCCCCCGGAAAGCTTGCCCGCCCGGCGGTCGACAAATGCCCCCAGCCCGACAAATTCCAGGATTTCCAGCGTGCGCGGGCGCCACTCGGCCGGGTCCAGGCCGCGCACCTCGGCAAAAAAGCGCAGGTTTTCCAGCACGCTCAAATCTTCGTATAAAGAGAAGCTCTGCGAGAGGTAGCCCAACCCGCTGCGGGCCCGGTCGGGCGAGGCGGTCATACTGACCCCGTTGACCACCACTTCCCCGGTATCGGGGCGCATGGCCCCGCACATCATGCGGATCAGGGTGGTCTTCCCGGCTCCGTCCGGTCCCATCAGCCCAAAGATCTCGCCGCCGCGCACCTGCAAGGTCACACCGTCCACGGCCTGTAAGTCGCCAAAGGCCCGTGAGACATCTTCCACCTGGAGCAGTTTTTCCGCCATCCTGCCCTCCTAGTCCAGCCGCTTGCGGAAGCGCACCGAAGCCACCGTCATCAGGGCAACGCCAAAGATTGCCAGGGCGATCACGTCGGATTGCACGGCGGCCACGCCCACTCCTTTGAGCAGCAGCGCCCGGATGATGTTGAGGTAATAGCGCAGCGGGATGACTGCCGAGATCCACTGCAGCACTTTGGGCATGGCCGCAATCGGGAAGAAGAATCCCGAGAGGAACACCGAGGGCAGGAAGATCATATAGACGATCAGCATGGCCTCCTGCTGGGTATTGGCGATGGAAGAAGCCAGCAGGCCGATGCCCAGGCTGGTGAGCAGGAACAGCCCGGAGAGGGCGAACACCAGCGTCAGGCTGCCGCGGATGGGCACCTTGAACCATAGCGAACCGATCAGCAGCACCTCGGCAGTGTTGATGAATGCCAGGAGGACGTACGGGATCATCTTGCCGATCACCAGTTCCCAGGGGCGGATGGGGGTGACAATGATCTGCTCGATGGTGCCGCGCTCGCGCTCGCGCACGATGGCATTGGCAGTCACCATCGAGGTAAGGGTGAACAGCACCATCCCGACGATGCCCGGCACCATGAAGTAGGCGTCTTCCAGGTTGGGGTTGTACCACACCTGGGTGCGCACCTCCACCGGCTGCAGGGTGACGCCGCCCATCCCGCTGCGGGCCAGCTTTTGCTGCTGGATGCTGGCGCCGTGCGCCTGCCCGATCAGCTGGGCGGCCGAAAGCGCCGTTTTGGCGACCGATGGGTCAGAGCCGTCGATGACAAAGCCGACCTCACCAGTCTGGCCGGTTTGCAGCTTCTCGCCGTACCCCGGCGGGATCAGCAGGCCGACGCGCGCATCGCCGAATTCGATCAGGGTGGTCAGTTCTTCCTCAGAACTGAGGGAATAGTCCACCCGGAAGTAATCGGCTGTGCTGTAGGCTTCGATCAGCTCGCGCGATTCGGTCGTCTTGTCCAGGTCGTAGACCGCCATGGGCACGTTGCGCACGTCGTTGGTGGCGGCATATCCCAGCAAAAAGACCTGCATTACCGGGATGATGATGATCAGCGCCAGGGTGCGGGGGTCGCGTCCGATCTGGATGAACTCTTTGCGGATCAGGGAGCGTAATCTTTGTCTCATGGGTGCGTCCTATTCCTGCGGCTCATTTTTCAGAATGCCGTGCAGGTAAATATCCATCACCTTGTGCAGCACCTCGCGCGGTGCGCCCAGATCGGCGGTGGAACCAAATATCCGGTAGAAAAAAAAGAAGGTGAACATCAGGCCAATGAAGGTGACCAGCATGATCTGTAAAGGAATCTCTGCCCGCAGAGCGCCGCGCTTTTGCTGCATCCGCTGGCTGAAATCCAGGGCGCGGGTGAACATTTCTTTAAAGATCATCGGCAAATGCCGCCCTTTAAACTCGACCATTTCGATGAACATCAGGTTGAGGAAGTCCTCGCCTGCCGAAAGGCTGGTGTACATCCTGTCCCCAGCCTGGTGGACGAACTCTTCCACCGTATCGCCCTGGTCCGCTTCGAGCGCCGGGATGACCACATGGATGGGGTGGTAGGCCAGCGATACCTGCCGGAAGATGTCTTCCTTGCTCTCAAAGTGGTTGTAAATGCCGCCGAGGGCGATCCCGGCCTGCTCGGCGATCTGCCGCATGGACGTGCCGTGATAGCCCTGTTTGGTGAACAGTTCCACAGCCGCCTGCATGATCGCCAGGCGGGTGCGTTCGCCTTTGCTGAGGTCTTCGTCTTCGTGGGAAAAGGAGATGTTCGATTCGGTCATTTTAACTCCTTTGTGACCGAACGTTCGTTTGCTATTATAGAACAATAACGAGGGGAGAGGCAAGAGAGGGGGGGACAGTGATGAGTGATCAGTAACCGGGAAAAGGGATTTGGAAGCAGGGACGAATAAAATTATCTGGATT
>QKGK01000160.1 GCA_003250455.1 Chloroflexota bacterium
CGTCATCTACCAGCTTGATCGATCGGGGCTGGCCAATGGTCAGCGGGACACCAGTCAGCGGATAAACCACCACGCCCCGCAGCGGCAAGATCGGGAGCTCTCCCGGAATGTCCGGGTGTGTGGGTTCCTGTGGAGGGGCTGTCTCATCCTTTTCAATTTTTCCTGCGCCCTTGGTTGTGATGGTAGGGTTAAACAGAAACTCACCCCACTCTTCTTCGCCCCCATCCATCCAGTTCAGCATTTCCAGTAATTCATAAAACCATCGTGATATCGACATACCCGTTGCTCGCTATTAGGTCGTTTCGCCTCAACCTGTTACTTCAATTTGACTGGGATAAGCTTTGGGAAGCACAATGCGCAGGAACCCATCTGAATACACCGCTTCAATGTCATCATACGCCACAGGCCCCGGTAGATCCACGCCGGTGATAAATTCACCCGTAGGGATTTCCAGGCGGTGGTATGCCCCGCCGTCATCGGGCAGGCTGCGTGTACCTTTGATCACCAGGACTCGCTTTTCAATCGAAATGACAAATTCTGCATCCCGCATCCCGGCAATCTCTACCCGGACAATATACGCATCCTGAACCTCAATCAAATCTGTTGGCGGCTCCCAAACATGCACTTTGGAAGTCCACCCCTCAAATCCGGAAGAGATCACGAATTTCGGTTTCTTTGAAGGCGGCTGCTGTGGAGAAAACCATTGATAAGCCACTTCCTTCATTTTTTACCTCCGAACGCAAACCAAGCAGTTAAACGACAAGCTCTTTTGCCAGCGCTAACACTGCATCATAATCAGGTTCATCTGCCAGTGTCGGCATATATGCCACGTACCGGACAATCCCCTGGGCATCCACCACAAACACAGCCCGGCGCAAGATTCTTCTTTCTTTGATCAGACACCCATATTTCAAGCCAAAAGAGGTTTCTTTGTGGTCTGACACCATCATCACCTGGTCAATGCCTGCCGCACCGCACCAACGCGCCTGCGTATAGGGCAGATCCGTGCTGATCGTGACAACGACAATATCCTCACCCAATTTGGCGGCTTCTTCATTGAACCGGCGGGTTTCCCGATCGCATACCCCGGTTTCCAGAGACGGCAGGGCCGCAATGATCCGGACCTTGCCTTTTGTTGCTTCGATCACATCAATGTATTCCCAGGAAAGTGTATCCGCCATAAAAGCCGGGGCTGTCTGCCCCATATTTATATCTTCCCCCAAAATAGTCACTTCTCTCCCGCCGACGCTTAACAACCCAGTTCGTTCAACAACCATTAATAAATTACTCCTTTTCCCATCATCTGAAGATGGGTGATATGGTAAGGATCAATATAATCCTAAAAAGTAAGCCTTAAATAAATCAGGCTTACCTTTCCAGGCGCCCCCGGAAGGACTCGAACCCTCAACCTGCGGCTTAGAAGGCCGTTGCTCTATCCATTGAGCTACGGGGGCTGAAAAATAGACGTGCTGCAACAAATATTATACTCTCACAAACTTATTAAACAAATGAATACTTCATTTATTTTTCAATTACGGGCCGAATCCCCCGGTACACCCGCACCCCTGAAAGCAGCCCCAAAATACTCTTGCCATCCCGTCCCAATTCGTTCGACATCTCCGAAATCGTCATCGGGGCATTCCCATTTTTCAGCAGCAGCCGAAAAACACACTCAACCAACGAGGTTTGGGCGCTAAGGAAGCTTTCCTGTTTGGAAGCATACGTGATCACCACATGCTGCAAACCGTCCACCTGATGCACCTCGGCGGTTTCCGGGTCTACCCAGTCGACCATCACATCCCCCTGGATCAGATCGCCAAATTTTCCCTGCGCCTCTTCGTCCAACAGGCTGCGCAAATATACCCGCCACTCGCGGTCATTATTTTGCCACCACTCAAAATCAATGTGGAAAGGGGTCTCCAAGGTCGGTTTTACTAAACTGAACTTTCTACTCTCAACCACATTATCTCCTAACTTCCTGCTGAATCATTGTAACGAAAATGCAAATCGCCTACATGGCTAAACCACGGGCGTGAGGCCAACAACGACAAAACCGGCTCTGGTGGGGTCCGGTAAACGACATTGATTGCCGAATACAATTCGGCTGCATGCACATGCGACTGCGGGTTGAGCTTCGCCAGTTCCCGCAGTGTATCCACGACCACCTGCTCAAATGGAAGGGGGTTATGCTCCCTTTTTCTCCACGCCTCATCCAACGCGACAGTATCCGCGGGCATGGCGATCATCATCCAGTCATCATAGGTGGTCGAAACCGGCTGCTTGAGCATTGCATAGACCACGCCGCCGTCCGCACCGATCAGGGCAGTTCGCACCCATTCTTTTGCAGAGCGGTGTGGTTCAGTGTTTACGATCACCTCGCCAGGGTTTTTGCCCCGCTTCAGCAAGATCTTGCTGCCGGGCATGATCCCCTTGTCCAGATACCAGTCCCGTAAACCATAGACATATTTTTGTAAGCGTACTACCCACCCGGAGAATTCTTCCCCGGAATCTCCATCGATCAATTTAAACTGGACCCGCGGAGATTCATAGGCGGTTGGGAACAGATGCGCCAGCTTTGGTGACAGCGGCAATGTACCAGACCGCCAATGCGGGAAGATCAGGGTTACTTCCGCTTCACCTTTTTTCGCATCTATCTTTGCAGACATTGGTGAAAGCTCATCATCCAGTCTTTGCGCCAGGGCCATCATTTGCTCGTCCAGGACATCCTCCGGATAACCGATCGGGGAATATCGCAGGAACAGTGGTGTTTTCTGCACGCTTTCCGGTTCCATCCGCTTT
>QKGK01000356.1 GCA_003250455.1 Chloroflexota bacterium
AGGAGCAAACACACAATCAAACCGATAACAAAGGTGCCCAGTCCCAGCTGGCTGATGACCACGCTACCGACCTGGTAGGTCTTGAAGTCCGAGAGGGGAAAGGGAAAGGATTGGGTGTCGGTGCCGCCAAAGTAGGCCACCAGACCCTGGAGGATGAGCCCGAGTCCCAGCGTCAGGATGATCTGCCCCAGCTGGGTGGCTTCACGGCGCTGGGCAGGGATCAACACCCCAAAATAAAAGAGCATCGCCAGCACGGCGCCAAAAAGAAGGGCTAAGGGGAATGCAACGGCGTAATGCAGTTTCAGCCCGAGCAGGCTAAAGGCAACAAACGTCCCGGCAGTGGTGATATCCCCGTGGGCAAAATGCAGGACGCGGTTTGAGCGATAGACCAGGGCCAGGCCCAGTGCGACCAGGGCATAGGTGCTTCCCGTGGCGAGACCTGAAATAACATATTGCCAGAATTGTCCCATGTTTTTTCGCCTCCACTTGCGCCCCAGCCCGGCTGCCCTCGCCTCTGAGCCAGGAAGCTCGCCGCGGGCAGGGACAGGGATCAGCGCAATTAATGGATAGAACCTACCGCAAGGGCCAGTTTCGCAGATAGAGCCGCATCTTGAACCAGCGGCCGTAAAGCCCAAAGGGCTCGAAGATGAGCACGATCAGGATGGTCACCCCATAGACCACCGGAACCATTTCTTTGTAGTCGCTGAAGAATTGGGGTATCAGGATCACGAAAGCGGCCCCCATGATGGAACCTTCCACCGACGCCAAACCGCCGATGATCACGGCCACAAAAAGGGTGATGGATTCCATGAAGGTGAACATATTGGGTTCCAGGTACCCCATCAACAGGCCGAAGAGCCCGCCCTGAACCCCGGTATAAAAGGAGCTGACGGCAAAGGCCAGCAGCTTGTATCGGGTCAGATTCACCCCGATGACCTCTGCGGCGATATCGTTGTCACGGATGGCGATAAAGGCCCGTCCCACAAAGGAAGAGATAATGTTGTAACTGATCAATGTAAACATCAGGGCGATCAGGAAGTAGAGATAATAATTAAAGTTAATCCGTGACAGGCCAAAGATGGGGTTCAATTTTTGAATGCTCAGCCCCATCCGTCCGCCGGAAAGCAGCTCTGAGTTGACAAAGACCTGATAGACGGCAATGCCGAAACCCAGGGTGGCGATTGCCAGATAGGGCCCCTTCAGACGCAGGGAGGGAAATCCGACCAGAATGCCAAACAGCCCTGCCGCGACCCCGGCACCCAGAATCGCTATCGGCCAGGGGATGCCGAAGCGGCTCAGATGCCCGAAAGTAAATGCGCCGATGGCCAGAAACCCCGCCTGCCCGAAGGAGATCTGACCCGTGTATCCGATGAGCAGATTCTGCCCCTGAACCCCGATGGTATAAAGGAAAATAAGCGTTGCCGTATAAATGACGTATTCCCCGGCAAACCAGGGCAGTAGCAGCAGAAAGAGAACAAGGGCGCCGACCCATACCCGGGTCCAGGGCTTTCTGATGAGCTGAAGTTCCTGCCGATAACTTTCAATGAGATCCATAGCGATTATCCGCTGTACATGTTATCGATGACGTCGGTGTAGCGTTTTTCCAGAAAACGGCGCTTGACCTTTTTGGTGGGCGTAACGTCTCCATCTTCCTCATAGAAG
This sequence comes from Chloroflexota bacterium, assembly GCA_003250455.1. GTDB lineage: Bacteria > Chloroflexota > Anaerolineae > Anaerolineales > UBA11579 > UBA11579. Next base: position 1,663 of record QKGK01000356.1, read on the forward strand.
CGCCTGGGAAGCAATTCGAATTTCTTGATGGTCTCCACCTTCGAAAGGGTCTTATTGACCCTGGAGACCTCATCCGCGATGAGCTTTTGGATCTGCTGATTCTGCGTGAGATCGGCGAAGGTCGTGAAAGGGATGCGGTGATCCTGGGCATATTTGGTGACGTTGTCTTCATCGATCAGAATCAGGGCCACCAGATATTTGCGGCCGTCTCCGATCACCACGGCGTCCTGGATGTATGTGCTGAATTTTAGCTTGTTTTCGATGTAGGCAGGTGTGATGTTTTTACCGCCGGCGGTGATGATGATGTCTTTTTTGCGATCCATGATTTTGAGATGGCCCCCCTCAAGGGCACCCACATCACCGGTGTGAAGCCAGCCGTCGTTGATGGTCTGGGCGGTAAGCTCGGGATCCTTGAAATAGCCCTTGAAAACATTGGGCCCCTTTACGAGGATTTCGCCGTCTTCAGCGATCCTGACCTCCACGCGGGGAAGCGGCTCGCCAACGAATCCCCAGCGGGGGTTGTCGATGCGCTGGACGGCAATCACCCCGGTGGATTCCGTCTGTCCATAGCCCTCTCTTAAGGGAAGGCCAAGGGCGTTGTAATATTGAAACAGCTCGGGCGAAGCCGGAGCCGCTGCGCACACGGCGTACCTCACGCGCTCGAAACCCAGCTGGCGCTTCAAATGGTAGAGAACCAGCCAATACAGCGGCCAGTAAAGCACTGCCCACTTCAGGCGCCCCCGGCTTCCTTCGGGGGTGCGCACATAGCGCAGGCCCACGCCAATAGCCAATTGGTAGAGGGCTTTTTTTAAAATGGTGGAGTCGGACATGTGGATATGAATCATCGAGACAAATTTCTCCCATATGCGCGGGACACTGCAAAAAACGGTCGGAGAGATCTCTCGCAGATTCAGCGGCAGGGTCTCGATGCGCTCTACAAAATTCACGGTGCCCCCTGCCCAGACCGCCATGAACAGGGAGATAAGGTTTTCATAAATATGGGCTAAAGGCAGGTAGGACAGCAATTCGTCGCTGTCATAAAACGGCGTGGCATCGATGAAGCAGGCCGTCAGCGCCAGAATATTTCGGTGTGAAAGCATGGCCCCTTTGGGCGGCCC
>QKGK01000423.1 GCA_003250455.1 Chloroflexota bacterium
ATAAGCAGGAAGACCTGGTGTACCTTAAAGAACTGATCGAAGCCGGACATCTCAAGCCGGTGATCGACCGGGAATTTCCGCTGGAGCAGACCGCCGAGGCGCACCGCTATGCGGAATCCGGCGGCAAAGTGGGGAATGTGGTTATCAGTATTGGCTGAGTGATCCAAGCTGATGTAAAAACAAGACCGGGATTATATCTCCCGGTCCTGTTTTTGTAGATACTTTGGCACAATTGGTCAGCTGAGGATCTTGAAAGTGCTGGCCCAGTTGGTCTGCAGGGTGCCCTGCAGCAGGATGTGCATCAGGCCGAGGCCCTCAAGCTGACGGGCGCGTTCCAGCGGACCGGCGTCCACGGCGCGCATGCCGCCGTCTTCCACCAGTTGGGATACTTTGGCCTTGGCGGCTTCGTCGTCCCCGGCGATCAGCACGTCCAGCGGCTGACCGGCGACCTCGCCAGCCATCAGCGTCCCGGCGAAGGTGGTGTTGAAGGCTTTGACCACATCTGCTCCCGGAGCGACGACCTCTGCCAGCTCTTCAGCGGAGGAACTGCCCGGGGCCGTGGCAAGACCGGAGAAGGTTTCGTTGAGCGGGTTGGCGATGTCGACGACCACTTTACCCTTCAGCCGGTCACCCAGCTCCTGGGCGATCTGCTTGTTGACGCCGTACCACACGGCCAGGATGACGACCTCACCCAGGGCTGCATCCGACAGGCTGGCGGCAGAGACGGTTGCGCCGCCCTGTGCTGCTGGGGAAACAACGCCTACAGCTTCTTCAACCGATTCCGGGTCGATGTCGATAAAAGTGATGTTGTGGCCGCCTGCAGCCAGGCGGGTGCCGATGCCGCGCCCCATGTTTCCTGTACCAATAATCGTTACGTTCATTTGAATTCTCCTTTGAGTTTACCTAGTAGAGTTTTGACTCTTTTTGATTTTTTATGATAAAATACATTTGATGTTTATGCAACAACTGTTGGTTAGTTTAATAGCGCAGGCTGTTTTAGTCAATCATCAAAAAGCGATTAATGTTGCATACACAACAAAGGAGCAAAAATGTTGCCGACATTGAAAAAGAAAAAAGAAGACCCGCGCGTCACCCGCACCCGCCACATGCTGGAGCAGTCGTTTCTGGCATTGGTGGACGAGACCGGTTTCGATGCCCTTTCCGTGCAGGAGATCACCGACCATGCCGGGATCAACCGGGCGACTTTTTACGCCCACTTCCCAGATAAATACGCCCTGCTCGACCACAGCATCCGGATGCAGTTTGCGCAGGAACTGGAAGCGCGTACGCTGAACGTGTGTACCTTCAGCATGGGAAACCTGCGCGCCCTGATCCAGACGGTGGGCGAATTCACCCTGGAAGCAGGCGCTAACTGCAAGGTGCATTCGCAGCAGTTTGAAGGCGTGATGGAGTCCCAGATCATTGACCAGGTCCAGGAGCTGATCGAGAACTGGCTGATCAAGATGCAGGCGGAAGGCGACCTACCTGCCGAGGTGGATGTGCATTTGTCCACGGTGGCCACCAGCTGGGCGATCTACGGGCTGGCGCAGCATTGGCGCCAGGATAAGAAGCGCCCGCCCTCAGGGGACTTTGCCGACCAGGTGCTGCCGATGATGGCGGTCAACCTGGGGATCAGGCAGGCGGTTAACGGTTGATAGATTACAGAAAACAGTAACCAGCAAAAAGGGAATTAGGTCTCACAGGGGCATAGACGGTATAAGTTGACTTTATTCACCAACACACCTGGCAGAAATGCCAGGTGTGTTTTTATCTCTTGGAATTTATAGATACAAGGGGCGGGTTTGCTGTAGGGGAAGGTTTCTAAACCTTCCCCTACTACTCATTCCCTATTTATTTCACCGAGTTGGCAATCTCCAAGATTTGCTCTAGGGTGAAGATTCTGGAATCCCAGGCATCATTGATGAATACCTGCAGCCGGATGCGGAGTTCGTCGGTATGCCAGATGACAATTTTGTTGTATTGGTTGATCTCGTAGTACATACCAGAGTAACCGTTGACTTCAACTTCTTCCCCGGCATAATTGTTCACCTGGTCGAGGTCGGGGGACAGCGATACCTTGTCCAGCGGGGTTTCGTAGAGGGCGACAAAGCTGAGCCCTTGTTCGCCGGGTGTGTACTGCAGCAACAGGGTAGCGCGGGACTCGTCATACTCGCCGTGATCGAAGAAAATCTCTTCCGGCAGCAGGCGGGGTTCCAGCGGGGTAAACTCGGCCAGTTGGGCGGCATCTTCCATGTTGGTGAGGAAGTCTGCGCGTAAACCTTCCGGTTCGGGGTCGTACACCAGGCTCTCGGCCAACTGGATAAAGGTTTCGAGGTCGCCGTAATTCCCTTCAAACCCATTCACCACATCAATCTCAAACCAATGTTCGCCTTCCATCCAGCGCAGCCGGTAACGGGTGCCATCAATCCAGATTGACTCTGAACCCTGGTAGGCAAACATCCCGATCACAAATTGACCAGGGTATTCCCCAATCATCACGTCCTGGATGGCGTGTGCCGGCGCACCGCCGATGCTGGGGAATTCATCGGCGACTCCCTGTTTGAGGTCAAGCCAAAGGCCGCCATTGATCTGTTCGTAATGCATGATGATTTGGCCGGGATAAGATTCTATTCTTTTCAGCGCCAATCCTTCCGGGTCTGTGGGGAATTGTTTTAGATCAACTCGATTAAATTTTTCCGCCTGGGCAATCTTGCAGGCAGAGCTGGTTAGGTCTTCGTAGCAGGGGGCCAACGCCGGGTCGTTAGTGCCGGTGGGCAGCGGTTCCGGGGTGGCAGTAGGTTCAGGGGTACCAAGCACGGCGGCCACAAACGTGGGAACAGGTGTGGATGATTTGATTGCCTCTGGCGGATAGGTAGAGATTTGCTCCACTTCGATGATTTTGAAAAAGCCTTGCAGTGCCTGGGCAAAGGCCTGTCCCGCGGGGGTGAAGGCCATCACCAAAACGGCCAGCACCAGCGCCGCGCCGACCCCGGCGGCCAGGCGCAACCGTTGTGTGTGCTGTGCTGTCTCCCGAGTAGGCAATTGCGCTTCCACCTGCTGTCGGATGGCAGGCCAGGGGTCGTTACCGGCGGGGAAAGCTTCTTCCCCGATGTGTTCCAAAATTTGTTTGATCTGTTTGGGTTTCATTTGCTTTTCTTTTCCTGTGAGGGGGTGCTGTGCTGCGGGCGCAGCAGTCCCTGTAATTTTTGGCGGGCGGCGTACAGCGTCCATTTGACCGTGCTGCGGGGGCGGGCCATTTCTTCGGCAATCTCCTGCTCGCTGAGTTCCAGGTAGTAGCGCATCACCACGGCGGCGCGCTGTTGCGGGTTCAGCTTTTGCAAGGCCTGCCAGATTTCCCGGCGGGCTTCTTCGGAGATGAGGTCGTCCTCCAGGCTGTGTGTGTACCCGTTTAAGGTCTCCAGGGTGGCCTGCCAGTGGCCGTTTTCCTGCGTGTGGTCCAGCGAGATGAAGCGGTTCTGCTTGCGGGCGGCGGAGATGGCCCGGTTGACCACGCTGCGCAGGAACCACGGTCGGAAGGGACGGGTTTGATCGTATTGCCCGATCTTTTCCGGCAGGTGGATGAAACTGCTCTGGGCGACATCTTCTGCCAGCGCCTGGTCGTGGACGATCAAGTAGGCGGCCCGGACGGCAGGCAGAAAGTATTGGTGTACCAGTGCTTCCAGTTCGCGTATGTCTCCCTTTTTCAGCTTTGCGATCGCTTGTGCTTCTTCCATAAATGTCCTTTGCTGCGCAATATTTATTTGGGCCCTATCTATACTACGCACAGGAGCAAAGAAAAGTTAGGTTAATTATCTCATATAGTGATGACATCACCCGAACCGGTAATTAGAGTAGCAGTGATTCCGTGTTATGCCCGCGCAGCGGACGAATTTACCGAAAACCTACCAAAAATTAAGAATTATTCCAAATATTGTCTTGAAAGGCGTTTTTATTTGTCCAATAATGGATGAAAACGTCTGCTGGAGTGCCTTAAGATGGAAAGAGAAAAAAATTCCCCCAAAGCCCGCCCGTCCAACCGGATGCCGGAAAATTCAACCCTGTACGAAAAAATCGTGCCCACCCTGCTGGTGGTGATGGCGGTGGTTACCGTTGGGCTGATCCTTTTTGCCGTCGGTGTGCTGACCGGGCTGGTGACCTTTTAGCAGATCGATCCCCCTTTAAGGAGTTTCCTGATGTCGATTAATTTAATGTTGCCTTTTGCTTCCACGGTGATCATGTTCGTTTTTGTGGTCTTCGTCATGCAGCGCTACTTTGCCACCCGCAAGCTGCACTTTTTATACTGGGGGATCGGGCTGGCGATGTTCGGCTCGGGCAGTTTTGCCGAAGCCTATCTGGCTTTATCGTGGAATAAGTGGGTATTCCTGGTATGGTATCTGTTCGGCGCGGCCCTGAACGCCGCCTGGATCGGGCACGGCACGCTGAACCTGCTGGTGCGCAAAAAGTGGGTCCACGGGGTGACGGTGGTGCTGGTGCTGGGTTCGCTGGGCGCTACCTACCTGATGCTGGATGCGATGAAAGGCATCGACAGCAGCGCCTTCACCACGGCAAAGCCGATCAGCGAGCAGTACGGCACCAAGCAGATTGAGCCCGGTGATGAAATCCCTGCCGGCGCACAGACTGCCGAGATCACCTACCGCGGCGAAGCGGTGACCGTGGTGCGCGGCGTGCTGCCTTTGGGTGCGCCTGTCCGCCTGACGACCCCGTTCTTCAATATTTACGGGCTGTTCACCCTGGTGGGCGGGGCGATCTGGTCGGCCTTCCTGTTCTGGCGCAAGCGCGTGCTGCCCAACCGGGTGATCGCCAATGTGCTCATTGCTGCCGGGGCGCTGCTGATCGGGTTTGCCAGCACGCTCACCCGCCTGGGGTATGGGCAGTTCCTCTACCTGGGCGAGCTGCTTTCGGCGGTGCTGATGTTTGCCGGGTTCATGGTGGCGGCCAAACCGGGAGAAGCCAGGCAGCCGGCGATGAATACCGCTGCCGCTGCAAAAGGCTAACCGTACACCCATGTATGGATTAGGCCCAAACCGCCCGGGAAATTTCCGGGCGGTTATTTTTTAACCTTTAAGGGAGTGGATGGTCGCAGGTGCAAAACAGAAAAACGCCGGTTTCACCGGTCAGCTTAAGGAAGAATAGGGGAGTGAGTGGATTCCCGCCTGCAGGGGAATGACATTCCCTTTTCGCCACGCGTCATTCCCGCACGCTTCCAGCGGGAATCCATCCCTTTGGTTTTCTTTCCCCTCCATTGCAATAAAAAAAGACGGCTCCAGTTGGAGCCGTCTTTTCTCGTGGGTGTTGTGATGCTGTGGGGTATCTGTTACGGGTGACGCCCGCCGCCACCGCCCGGAGCACCGCCACCACCAGGCATGCCTCCACCGAAGCCAGCGCCATTGACGCTGGTGACGATGCTGGAGATGCTGAAGGTAGTCACCTGGGTGCCGGGGGTGTAGCTGCCGCCGGTATACAGGCCGTCGGTCTCAGTACCGCTGTCGCTGCCGCCGGAGTAGACCACGTAGCTTTCGCCGTTGGCCATTTCCGGGGTGGAGACTACTACGGACTGGTATTCCTTGGCCGGAGCGAAGGTGATGATCTCCTGCCCGTCGGCGGTTTCGATGTGCAGCAAGGTGCCTGCCGCTGCGTAGCTGTCCAGGCTGTAGATCACCGAATACTGCGAGGAGTCTGAGCTGGGCGCCTGTGCCATGCCGGTGCTGCCTACTGCCACCAGGATGCCGCCGCTGATGTTGAAGGAGCCCATGTAGTCCAGGGCGCCGTTGCCGTTGTTGGTCGGGCCGTTATCCAGCACCACGCCGCCGGTCATGGCAACCGTGCCGTTCGAGTCGAGCCCGTCGCCGCCGGCGTTGATGTACAGGTAGCCGCCGTTGATCGAAACCCACACGCCGCTGCTGGCTGTCATACCGCCGCCCATGCCGCCACCGCCGCTGCCGTCCGAACCGTTGATGCCGTCGTCACTGGAGGTCAGGTGGATCTCACCGTCGTTGATCGTGATGGTCATTGCCTCGATCCCTTCGTAGGAACGGGTCAGGTTGATCGTGCCACCGTTGATGGTGATGCTGCTGTCGGCGTGGATGCCGTCGTCGCTGGTCGCCAGCTGGAGATTGCCGCCGCTGATCACGACTGTATTGTTGGAGTGGATGGTGTCATCCAGGGAGTCGATCACGATCGTGCCGCCTTCAATGGTCACATTGGTGAGGCCTTTGAGGCCCTTGGTGCTGGCTGAGTCGGTGGTGGTGTTCTGCATGTCCCAACCCTGACCGCGGCCGCTGCCGCCCATATCGCTGACAGCCAGTTCTGTGCTGCCGCCGCCCGCGGTGATGGCGATCTGTCCGCCGGTGATCAGCAGGGAGGTCTCAGCCTGGATGCCGTCCAGCCCGGAGACGATATTGATCGTGCCGCCTTCGATGGCGACATAGCCTTTTTCGCTGTCTTCGGCGTTGCTGGACTGGATGCCGTCTCCACCTGCATTGATGGTGATGGTCCCGTCTTTGATTGCGACTGAATCTTTGCCTTTGAGGCCGTCATTCACAGAAGTGACGGTGATCGTGCCGCCGGTGATCTTGAGGTCGTCGTCGCTGGCGATACCATGGTTGTAGTTGCCGGTAACCGTCAATGCGCCGCTGCCGTTGATCGTCAGGTCGTCATTGCTGAAGAGGGCCGCGTTGGGTTCTTCCTCTGCGGTGGCGAAGACATAATTGGCTCCATCGGTGATGCTGTTGCTGCTGCCCTCTGCCAGGGTGATGATGACTTTTTCAGCATTGGCAATGTACAGCGGGGCGGTATTGGAGGCGTTCAGGGATGCGTTATCCAGCACCAGGGTGACGGTCTCCGGGTCGGTCGTGTCGACCACGATCTGCCCGTCGTTGAGGGTGCCGGAGATGCGGTATTCGCCCGCCGCGGTGATCGTGGCGACCGAGCCGTTCACGCTGACGGCTGCGCTCTCGGCTGAGATCGAATCGCCGTTCAGCAGGATATCGGAAAGGTCGGAGTAGCTGATGTCAACCGTCAGGTCTTCGTTATCGTATTCCACAGCGGGAGTGCTGGAAACAACACTGGTTGTGTCTGTATTCGACGCCGAAGCCGCCCCCACCACCTGGGAAGATGAGGAAGCCGAGTCCACGGCGGATGTTTGACTTGCGCCGCAGCCGGTAATCAGGGCTGCCAGCGCCAGTATAGCTATCAGTAATTGAAACTTCTTCATTTAAGGGATCTCCTATTGGATGGTATAGGCCACAATCGGCGCGCTGCCGACCATGATGACCAGCATGGTCAAAAAGGCAACGAATAAGAGGACAAGCGGGATATTACGTTTGGTTTTCAGGTTCATTTTGTTTCTCCTTGCGCAGCGTTATTTTCAGGGCTGCGGTGTGTATTGATTTCTTTCGGTTTGGTTCCGTATTTTGCAATTTAGTTCTCTGGATATCGCTTTCGGGGGATAAGCTCTTTTTCGCTTGGCAGGTTAAAGACCGCCACCGATGAGGCTAGCACTTCGCTGGAGCGCTCGGCCACCGGGACCACGCCCCATTTAAGCGGCATTTTTCCGGCAGCTTCGATGCTGCAGCAATATTTGCTGATACGTTCCATGGTCAGGTTGTGTGCAGAGATCAGGTCGGTGAGCCAGAAAGGCATGCGTTCGTTGATTTTGATCTCCATCACGACCTTGTTCGTTGACAGCATCGGTAAACCGACCGGCTGCTCGTGCAGGTGCAGCGGGTAAGGCTGGAAGGTCAGGTCGGTGTCGAAGGTCACCCGCAGCCCGATGTCGTATTCGGTGCCCATAAAGGCCTGGCGGTCATAGCGCACAAAGCTCATCGGGATCAGGTTGTACTGCCACACAAAAGCATAGATCTCTTCGATCACAGCTTCGTCTTCCGGCTGGTAGTCGGGGATCTGCCGGTCGTTGACCAGGCGCAAGGCTTCGGCATATGGGAGCACCGCCCGGCGCTTCTGGGTGACGCGGTCCACGCGCTGCTTGATCTCCAGGAAGACCGGGGTCTCGTCGGTGAACGGTTCTCCGGTTACGTAGTGCCGGATGCGCAGCTTCCGCCGGAACTTGATGCCGTATTCTTTCTCCCAATAGCAGGTCAGATCGGGGGAATCGTAGTACAGGCTGTTGAGGGTGTATTTCCCGCTGCTGTTCCCGTATTGGTCGGGGACCAGGAACGGCAGGAGCGATTTTTTGAACGCCTCGGCCTGCTTAAGAGTGATGATGTACTTCAGTTCAAAGCGGTTGAATTTGCGGATGCTGTTGCTGAGATTTGCCATAGTGTGGTTTCCTTTCCGTTTCAGTGTACTTTTTCATCCTGTGGAGAAGCCAAGAAAAAACTATGAAAACGCTGTGAAAAAACGCACTTGCCTCCCTGGCGGCCCGCACAAAGAATGAGCGGCATGCCGCTCATTCTTTGAAGTCCTTATGCCGATCACCACCTTTCAGAAGCGATGGATTGGAAAGAGAAGTTTGTAGTTTGTTTGCTGCGCCGGTTGTTTTGTTGGGGCCGTTTTTATCGACCGTTGCTGTAAGTGTACAAAACCAGTCTGTGAAAACCCCAAGAAATTCCTGAGAAATTGTTGTGAGCTGGCATAATTTCTCATGTCTCACATAGTTGAATGTGGTGCCAGGGAAGGCGGCCAATAAAATTTGGCACAGCGGGCCGCAGAATAATCGTAATTGTCTACCCTGGCAGAACATGACTGATGTAAAATTAAAGTTGAGGTTGTTTTCCGGATTAACGCCCAATGCGTCATGTGATCTGGAGCAGCCAGCAGCGTTTTTTCAACAGGAATGGAGGCGGTGATGACCAATCGTGTGAGCCATATTGCCCTATATGTTCCCGATCTGCGGGCGGCCGAAGCATATTATCAAACCTTGTTTGCCATGGAACTGATCGGGCGGGAAGCCGAACAGGAAGATGGGCTGTGGTACACACTGCCCTTTGATAAAACCTGGGATGATGCCGAATCTGCCGGAGTTGATCTGGGGATGGTTGGGCTGCAGCATAACGGATGGGTTTTGGCGTTGTTCCGCGGTGATGCCGCTCCCGGTCAGGTCTTTGTGATAGGCTTATATCTGCCTGCGGAAGAGATTCAAGCGGTCAGGAACAGGCTGCCGGCAGATACGGTCATTGAACTGGATGAAGCTGACCGCCTGGAATTTGTTGACCATTACGGGATCACCTGGCAGCTTGCCACCGGAGGAGATTTTCAAACGGCTGGCGTCTTTGCAGATCGCTGGCTGAAACTATAAGAAAGGATTGAAAGGGTGATCGTTCCCTGGCTAGCCATCCAGATGGAATGTTCCCTTCAGGAACATTCTGCCCAACAGCAGCAGCCAGACCGGCAGCCCTAACTGGTTTACTGCACTAGACATCAGGATCAGGTAGGTAATCGGCTTCATCGCACTAAAACCCATGGCACCGGATGCCATACCGTAAATATCGTCCAGGAAGAAAGTGCCAAGAATCAGCCCAATAGCCAGGGCCGCCCCCATGACAAAACTGAAGATGGTAAACCCACCGGATACTGCCGGGTCGGTTTGAAGTTTCAGGCTGAACAGCAAGATGGCCACCCCGATCAGACCCAGCCCAAATGCGAACCCCAGTATGGATTGTTTTAGATTGATCACGTGCAGGAGGAAGATCACCTGATTCCCGGTTGCGATAATGGCACCAAGAATGCCCAGGATCAATGCCCAAAGGTTTGCGCTGGTTGGGTAGATCTGGCGAAACGCAAATATCATCGGGAGCATCAGCAATGGTGTGATGGCATAAGCGACATCACTCATTGGCCCATATGGTTCGGTTGCCACAGCAAACATTAATGCCAGTAAAATAATTTGTATTACGGCAACAATTCCGGCTGCGATGGTGAATTTGCCAACAAAATCGTTTGTGAGAAGGTTCATTTCACACTCCTGAAGGAACGGTTTCCAGCGTCTGTGGATATTAGGTATTCCCTATAACCCAGGCCAACATTATTAGATACATGATGATGTGGAGTAGAAAAAATAATATGGAAGAAAAGATTGCCAAAGCCCTGCGCACCGACACCACTATCGACATTGTGACCACCGGCGCCAAATCCGGTCAGCCCCGCCGGACGGAGATCTGGTTCCACAACCTGGGCGGGCGGATCATCATTTGCGGCACACCCTCCGGCAGCGGCGCCCGCGGTGCGCGTGTCCGGCGCGACTGGCTGGCCAACCTCAAGGCCCATCCGGAGTTTCTCTTTTGCCTTAAGGAATCCGTGAAGGCGGAACTGCCTGCCAGAGCTGTGGAGATCACCGATCCGGAAGACCGCCGGGCGATCATGAGTGCGCCGCAAACCCGCTGGTACCGAGACCAGGGGATTTCGGTGGATGCGTTGGTGGCCGGCAGCCCGATTGTTGAGGTGTTCTTTGATGGTGCGGATAG
>QKGK01000154.1 GCA_003250455.1 Chloroflexota bacterium
TCATTCTCATTCAAGCATTCTCTAAAAAGTATGGAAGTCGGCTGAAGCAAACCCGCTTCGGGTAAAGGAGCAACTCACACATGACAATCAATATATTGATCAGTATGCTCATCGGTTATGCGTTTGGATGCATCCAATCCGCCTATTTGATCGGCAGAATCGCTGGAAAGATGGACATCCGGGAACATGGTTCGGGCAATGCAGGGGCGTCTAATATCACGACCATCATGGGGGTCAAGTACGGGGTTGTGGTTGGGGTTGTCGATATTCTCAAAGGGACTTTGGCCGTAATAGTGGTGAAATGGCTCTTCCCGGAAAGCCCGGATCTCTCATTCGCTGCTGGTTTGCTGGCTATTGTTGGGCACATGTTCCCCTTTTACCTGCGTTTTAAAGGCGGGAAGGGCGTGGCTACGTTGATCGGGATGATGATCGGGGTCAACTGGCTTTTGGGGCTATTATTTGCCCTGCTAGTGATTCTGCCCGCGCTGGTCACCGATTATATTGTCGCTGGATCGATCTCCGCTTTTGTGGCATTGCCAATCGCAGCCTATTTCCGGCACTACGACATTTGGATCCTGATACTAAGCCTTGCCCTGACCGCAACCAGTATCTATCTTCACCGCGGTAACCTCAAACGCATCATAGCAGGCGAAGAGACTAAAATCAGGGCTGTTCTTTTTAAGAAATCCTGAAATGCAGAAAGACTGCTCCCAATGAAAAATCCGAAACCCAGGCAAATATCCCGTTATTCGACCAGTTTCCGCGCGATCACCATCCGCTGGATCTCGCTGGTGCCTTCCCCGATGGTCATCAGGCGGGCATCCCGATACATGCGCTCTACCGGGTATTCCTGGCTGTATCCGTAGCCGCCGTGAACCTGGATGGCATTGCGGCAGACGCGTTCGGCCATCTCGCTGGCGAATAACTTCGCCATCGCTGCCGCCTGGGAAAAGTCCTTTTCCTGCTCTTTGAGGTAGGCAGCCCGGTAGACCAGCAAACGGGCAGCTTCGATCTCGGTGGCGGCGTCGGCCAGCATCCATTGGATGGCCTGGAAATTGGCGATTGGTTTCCCAAAGGCTTCGCGCTGTTTGGCGTATGCCAGGGCTTCTTCCAGAGCGGCCCGGGCTAACCCTACGGAGAGCGCTCCAATGCTGATGCGCCCCCCGTCCAGGGTGGTGAAGGTGTAATGCAGACCTTGCCCTTCCTCCCCGATCAGATTGGCGCGCGGTACACGTACATCTTCATACGTTACGGCGTGGGTAGGGGAACCTTTAAGCCCCATTTTCTTTTCCGGCGGGGCGATGTACAACCCGGGGGTATCTACCGGGACCAGGATCAGGGAGAATCCAAGCTCAATGGTGCGAGCCAGGGTGACAATGTAATCAGCAATCCCGGCATTGGTGCACCACATTTTATTCCCATTGATGACCCATTCGTCGCCCTGCTTTTCAGCTTTGGTGAGCACCCCGCCTTTGAGGTCCGAGCCTGCTCCCGGCTCGGTGAGGGCGAGGGCGGCAAGTTTTGCACTCCCGCTGGCAATCGGCACCAGGTAGCGCTGTTTGAGCTCCTCAGAGCCCCATTGCGCCAATGGGGTAGTGCCCAGCCCGTTGTGGGCGGCCACAGCCAGGGCGGTGCTGCCGCAGCCCCAGCCAAGCTCCTCGATGGCGATGGCCGCGCTGACCGCATCTACCCCGGGGCCGCCGTAGGCTTCCGGGATGTTGAGCGCTAATAATCCAAGTTGGACCATCTTTTTAGCGGCAGCCCAGTTGAATTCTCCGGTTTCATCGACTTCTTTCGCTTTTGGCTTAACTTCCCGGGAGACAAAATCGTGTACAGCAGACTGCCACATGCGCTGTTCTTCATTCAGGGTGAAATCCATTTTCCTCTCCTATTTGATGTTCTGTATCTCTTGTACGATCTCCGGGTTGACCAGTGAGGAGGTGTCTCCGGGGTCCAATCCGAGATAAGCGGCACGTACCATGCGGCGCATGACCTTGGCGTTGCGGGTTTTTGGCAGGTCGGTGACAAACAGGATACGCTTGGGCGCCAGCGGTTTGCCGATCTGGGCGGCGACCATTTGGATCAGCTCGGTTTCAAGGGGGCCACTTCCCTTTGCGTCAGGAGCTAACACGCAGAACAGCACCAGCTGGCTGCCTTTGATCTCATCCGGCACGCCGATGGCGGCGGCTTCGATAATGGCGGGGTGCTGGACGACGATGGATTCCACTTCTGCCGGCCCGAGGCGCTTTCCGGCGATCTTGATGGTATCGTCGGAACGACCCAGGATGTACCACATGCCGTCCGAATCTTTGGCTGCCCAGTCGCCATGCACCCAGGTATTCTCCCAGCGAGACCAGTAAGTTTCGATATAACGGTCCGGGTCCTTCCAGAATCCCCTGGTCATCCCGATCCAGGGGGCTTTAATGACCAGCTCTCCCACCTGGTTGGTGACGGATTGGCCCTGTTCGTCAACTACGTCCGCGGCGATCCCCGGACAGGGGCCGGAAAAAGCGGCCGGTTTGAGCGGAAGGATGGGGTTGCCCATCACGATCCCCCCGGAAATTTCGGTGCCGCCGGAATAGTTGATGATCGGACGCTGCTTTTTCCCGACGGTCTCAAACAGCCACATCCACGGGCCAGGATTCCAGGGTTCCCCGGTGGAGGCAAAATATTTCAGGGAACTGAGGTCTTTGTCTTTGAAAGGCGCTACTCCATGGGCGATCAGGGCGCGCACCAGGGTGGGGGAGATGCCCAGGG
>QKGK01000061.1 GCA_003250455.1 Chloroflexota bacterium
GGTTTGCCAGCCGGATCATCATCGGAGACCACCGCTGGCTGACGATTTTTTTGCTGCTGATCGGCCTGCTCACCATCCATCCCGCCGTACAGGGCTACAACGATGGCAGCCGCATGGCCACCATCCAGTCCCTGGTAGAAGATCATACCTTTGCGATCGACAACTCAGATTTTTTCGAAGGCTTTGATAAGGTCTATATCGACGGCCATTACTATTCGGACAAGCCGGTCTTCACCGCCTTGTTTGGAGCGGCGGTATATTTCCCGCTGTATCACCTGGGAATCACCCTGGGGCCGGGCTGGAATCTGGCTTATTACCTGATCTCATTGCTCACGGTCAAGCTGTTCTGGTTCCTGGGGGTCAAAACCTTCTACGCCATCCTCGGCCACCTGGAGATGGGGAAAAAAGACCGCCTGCTTCTCACTGTGGCGGTTGCGCTCGGTTCGCTGTTTTTTTCCTGGTCTGCCACCTTTAACAACCACGTCCTTTCGGCTGGTCTGCTCCTCTTCGGCCTGTATTTTTTGCTCAAGGTGCAGCCGGAAGCAGGGAATTTCTGGAACTATTTCCTGGCGGGGCTGTTCTTTGCTCTCAGCGGTGTGCAGGACTTCACCATGATGACTTTCTATGCCTGTTTTGCGTTGTACATCCTCTTTAAAGGTCCGCTTCGGGGCGAAAAGCTGGCCTATCTGCTGCCGCTGCTGCTCACCGTGGTGCCCACGCTGTGGATCAACTATGCCATTTCAGGCAGTATCGTCCCTTTTTATCTGGTCAAGGAATATTATCTATACCCGGAATTTCCGCTGTTGGAGAGCAACCTGTTTGTCGGGATGGAGCTCAAACGAGGTTGGGATCTGATCGGGCACGCGTTTGAATTTTTAATCTGGAAAAAAGGATTTCTGCTGCACAACCCGCTGACATTCCTGGCAATCCCGCTGATGGTTGTGGTCATCATCCGCAAGGGAAAGCTGTGGAAGGAAGCACTTGTCATTACGTTTGGTTCCCTGGTGGTGATTGTGGCCTACCTGCTTACTTCCCTGGATTACGGCGGCTTTGCCTACAGCATCCGCTGGTTTGTCCCCCTGCTGCCGCTGTGGTATGTGTTCCTTTACCCCATTTTTACGCAGGAACGTCCCAAACTCCGGCGGGCGTTTTCGGTGTTGTTCATCCTCTCGGTGATCATTGCTGCAGTCGGGCTGATCGACCCGTGGACGACGGACATCACCGGGGTGCCTTTCCTGGATAACCTCATCTCTCTGATCCTCCGGGTGTAAGCCGTTTATTTTTTTATAATCCGGTTCAGTTCCCGTAAGGTCATTTCCGGGCGTTCGTCGCGCAGCAAGGGCAGGCGGGTGCGGATGTGCTGCAGTTGATTGAAATTTACCTCTGCCACGATCAGCGATTCTTCCTGGTAGGGACAGTTGGCAAGCAGTTCGCCATTTGGTCCGTGCAGGGTTGATCCGCCCCAGTAATTGATCCCGTCCTCATAGCCGACCCGGTTTACCGCGGCGATAAAGCTGGTGAACAGGCTGGCATACGCCTGGTTGATGTGTTCCACCCAACGGGATGATTCAAGTTTGGGAGATTCCGTCAGCCCGCGGGAAGGCGAAGCCGAGATGAACAGCATCAGGTCGGCCCCGTCCAGCCACAGCAGGTAGGGGGGAGATGCGTGCCAGAAGTCCTCACAGATCAGGATGCCCATGCGCCCAAAGCGGGTATCAAAAGCCTGTACCTGGTTGCCGTAATCAAAGAAGCGGCCTTCGTCGAACAGTCCATAGGTGGGCAGGTATACCTTTCGATGGACATGCAGGACTTCTCCGCGCGAAAGGTAAGCCGCTGAGATGAAGTACCGGCTGCGGAGGTCTTCCTCCACAAATCCAACCACGATATCGATGTTTTTGCTGGCTTCAACCAGTGGGGCAAAGGTGGGGTCGCTGGGGAGTGGACGGATTGCTACGGCCGAAGAAAGATCCTGCAGGATATATCCGGTCAGCGAAAGCTCCGGGAAGACGATCAGATCGGCCTCTTGCTTCCGGGCCTGGGAGATCAGTTCCATGTGCTTTTCCAGGTTGGCGGGGACATTCCCCAATTTGGTATTGATCTGAGCAAGCGCAATTTTCATCAGAGCCTCATTACCTGAAATCGATTTTGTCATTATATCAGCAGCCGCTACCGGAGCGACTTGCCGCCTGACCGGGTTAACAGTTGGTTAGCATCCTACTAAATAGGATTGTAACCTATATCGACCGACAGTATAATTTAATAATGGCGGCATCTGTTTTTTGATGACGCGTAACTATCCTGGAGGAGTATATGTCCATCTTGCTTGACCCGAATGTTGCCTACCTGCTGATCGTGGCGGGGTTCCTGCTGACCGTGTTTGCGATCGTGTCGCCGGGAACTGGTTTGTTTGAAGCCGGGGCGGTGATCGTGCTTGGCCTGGCGGCATGGCGCGTAATGGAACTTTCCATCAACGCCTGGGCGCTGATAGTCCTGGTATTGGGGATCGTACCCTTCATCTTTGCCATCCGGGATAAGCAGCGCACATTGAACCTCGTTCTTACCCTGGCCGCCCTGATCATTGGGTCCGCTTTCCTCTTCCGGGCGGAAGAGTGGTGGCGGCCAGCCGTTAATCCTATCCTGGCAATCGTCACTTCTGTCGCCGCGGGCGGCTTGCTGTGGCTGATGACCGAAAAGATGCTGGAAGCGGAACATAAAACCCCTTCGCACAGCCTGGAAGGGTTGGTGGGGTC
>QKGK01000125.1 GCA_003250455.1 Chloroflexota bacterium
TTGAGGGCCGCAAGCCCGAAAAAAACTACCAGCTAGGCTGGTGGAAGCAAAAACCTTATAGCATCAGAATTAAAAAAAGTAGCGTTGGAATAGAAAAAACCACTAAAGTAAAAAAGGAGGTAAAAAGGTGGATTCCCGCCAGAACCGTGCGGGAATGACGCGAGAAATGGGGAGAATCTGTCACTCCCGCGCAGGCGGGAGTCCAGGAAAGATAGTATGAGTGTATGGCAAAGGGACCTGTTGAGAAACGAGCCAAACTTGAATCAGGATTAACTGTCTGGTAAGAACCAGGGAATTTATTAAATACGGAGTGGAGGGTTTAGAAACCCTCCACTATTAAATTTACGGGGCTCAATTGCTCAGGTCGAGGTTGCCGGCCCCCAGCTTGACCACAATCGTCAGGGTTGGCCCGTTGCCCGCCAGCGAATAGCTGCTGGCGCCGCCTGCCCAGCTGCCGTGAGCGTTGACATTCGTCAGGTTGCTCTCCAGCCGCAACGTGGTGGGGATGCCGTCCGGCACAACTATCCGGACATTGCTCAGGGCGGCGTCAATTTCCACGGTGGCGTCCCGCTGCAGCGTCCCGGAGAAATCCAGCGTATAGTCCCCCGCGCCGCCCTCAAACTTCAGCAGGCTGAAGTTGGCGTTTGCCAGCTCATACAGCTTGGCGCTGGAAGCCCCGGTGGTAAAGTGCATTTCGCTCATCGAGGTCAGGTTTGGTGTGGAGAAATGCGCCTCCACCGATGAAGCCCCGCTGAACACGTTCAGCTTTTCCAGGGCGATCCCGCCAAACTCAAATTGACCCTCGAAAGCACCGGCACGGATATCCAGGTCAACCGGTTGGGTGCCAAAAGATAGCTCCCAGGTGTTTTCCACCTCGTTGACGTTGGGCAGACCGCCCAGCTTGAATTCGTATGGGTCCTGTTTGATGCTCACTTCGCTGCTGCTGATGGTGATCTCTGGCTGCAGCCCGTCCACGTTATAGCTGGCGGAACCGGCGACCAGACCCTCCGGTGCATCCGGTTTCAGGATCAGTTTACCCGCGCCGAATTCCAAATTTACGGCGGTGGTGTCACTGCCCTCTGGCGCAGGGACGAAGATGGTGTCCGTGCGCAAATCTCCGATCTCTATGGCGTTATCTGGCAGGGTCAGCGTGATCCCGCAGGCCAGACTGCTGAGCGCGAGCACGACCAGCAGGGTGATCAAACTCGTCTTTCTGTTCATGATTCTCTCCTTATCGTCCCGTTCCCCAAAAATGCTGTACTCCGGGGAACAGGTTCTCTTGCTTTATATCATATTACGAAAAGGATAGGGAGCAGGTCGCGCAGGGGGAAATGTAAAAATTTAGAGGAAAGTGGTTTGGTGATTACTCTCCATCTTTCATAAAAAGCGGCATGAAATCGGTGAACTGCATTTCTTTCCCTTTTTCAACCGCCTCGTTGAATTCCTGTTGACCCAATGATGCTTTCACTTTGGCGGCATTTTTCTGGAGCAGTCCCCATTTTTTTGCGTACCCGTAGGTGATTTTGCCCTTTTTCAGCGTAAATCCCAGACATTCCGCCGCTTCGACATATTTCTTTTCGTTATACAGCGCCACGGTCATTAACGGGCTGAACCAGGTCAGCCCGAAAGAGCCGGTATCGACAAACTTCATGGCGATAAAGGGGAATTGGCAGACCCGCATCAGCATTTCCTGGTCGCCAAGCCCGGCAGCAGCCATGCCATAGGCCATCATTGCCCCCGGTGTGTGCATGGAGAATTCGGCATCAAATGAAATCACGCTATGAACCGTATCGAACGTTCTTTGATAATCTTCCGTATACACGCCAATGATCAGCGCTTTGTTGATATTTACCTGAGTCCTCAGGTCTGTGTCAAATAAGTCGTTGCAGATATTATCTGCATCAGTGATTACATGCAGCGCTTCCTCAAAATTGCCGCGGAATTGAAGGATTTCGGCCAAATAGACTTTTTGCCAGGCGGTGTTGCGGATATCGTTGGTCATTTCTGCAATCTCAAGGGCACGGCCGATATATCTTTCTACCTGGTCGAACCGGCCCTTCCAGAAATTGCCGATTGCCAGGTTGCCCAGAACCCCGGCAGTGCCGAATAGATCGCCGGTTTTTTCGCGCACGGCCAGGCTTTTTTCGGCGTAGGAGACGCGGGCATTCAAATCCTGGTACAGGTAGGTAAAGGCAATATCGTCCAGTACATGCCCGATGTAAAAATCGTTCTTTAATTGCTGGAACAGCTCCAGTGCTTCATTCAGATAGCGCAGGCCGCGTTCCTCATCGGAGAGGATGTGCCCGACGTAGCGGCCCAGCAAGTTGACGGCGATCGCCAGTTCCAGGGTTTTGCCACGGGCGCGTGCCGAATCCGCCGCCTGCTGGTAAACAGTTTCGGGATTGGCATCTTCATCCAGGAAGTGGATCCGCAGCCGGTGATACAGGCTGGGAGTGGTATCCGGGTCGGCCCACTGCTGCCGGGCGCTGCTGAAAAGCTCCTGCCCAATGGCGTGGTGGTTGCGGTAGATCATCATCCAGGAAAAGCTCTCGATAGCGCTGCCGATCAGGTCTGCTTGTCCCATCTGAACCGCATTCAGCCAGGCCATGCGCAGGTTTTCAAAATCAGCATCCAGTTCGTTGAGGGCGTCGATCTGGTTCCGGCCTTTTAAATCAATCTCCCGATCCGCCACTAAAGTCAGGTAGAAACGGGTGTGCTGCTCGATGACCGCCTGGTAGGCCTGC
>QKGK01000484.1 GCA_003250455.1 Chloroflexota bacterium
AGCCATTTATAGCGCAGCAGCAAGGTCTGGACCAGTTTCTGCACCGCACCTGCCTTCAACCGCAGAGAAAGCTGCTCTGAGCTTTCCACCGAGGTAGTCCCCACCAGGACAGGCTGCCCGATGCAGTGGAATTGAACAATCTCCCGCACAATCGCCCGCAATTTGGCTTCCCTGGTGCGGTAGACCACGTCCGGGTAGTCTTTTCGCTTCCACAGGTAAGGTTTCTGGGCAGGGTCGTCTACCTGGGAATAGAAAGTAAATTCATAATTGAATTCGTCTTTATCGTTGTGCTCGATGATGGGGGCGTTTTCCCGCGAGGCAATATATTCCACATTGGAGGGCAGCGCTACAGCTTCCAGGTTATAGATCTTGGCAAACTCTTCCGCTTCGGTCATCGCCGTACCGGTCATGCCTGATAACTTCTCGTACATGCGGAAGTAGTTCTGGATGGTGATGGTCGCATGGGTGATGTTCTCACTCTGAACTTTGACACCTTCTTTGGCTTCCACGGCCTGGTGCAGGCCGTCCGACCAGCGCCTGCCGGGCATCATCCGCCCGGTGAACACGTCAACAATGATCACTTGTCCGCTCTGGACAATATAGTCTTTATTGCGTTTGAAGAGGTGCTGTGCACGCAAGGCCTGCTCCAAAAAGCCAAGCAGACGGGCCTGTTCTGGGGTAATATCTTCCGGGCGCTCCGGGTCTCTCAACGCCTGGCCCAACAATTCTTCAACATGCACTTCACCGATCTCTGTGAGGGCGATGCTGCGGTCTTTTTCGTTGACGTCGTAATCTTCCGGATTGAGCCGCTTGACCACCTGTGCCATTTCCACGTAGGTAGCCGCATCGTCATGCGCAGGTCCGGAAATGATCAGAGGTGTGCGGGCTTCATCGATGAGCACGTTGTCCACCTCGTCGATAATGGCGTAATAATGGCCGCGCTGCGAACGGGCACCCAGGCTCATGCGCATGTTATCCCGCAAATAGTCAAAGCCAAACTCGCTGTTGGTGCCATAGGTAACGTCGGCCATGTAGGCCAGCTTGCGGTCCACCATCACCAGTTGGTGCTGGTCTTCCATCGAAGCTTCTTTTTCCAGGTCCACCAAAAAGGCTTTTTTACCGCCTTCGGTGCGGGAGCCCATTTGCAGCACCCCCACCGAAAGGCCAAGGAAATTAAAAATCGGGGACATCCAGCGGGCGTCACGCCGGGCGAGGTAGTCGTTCACAGTGATCAGGTGCACGCCTTTGCCCATCAGCGCGTTCAGGTAGATCGGCAAAGTTGCCACCAGCGTTTTTCCTTCACCGGTGCGCATCTCGGCCACCTGTCCATCATGCAGGATCATGCCGCCGACCAGCTGAATATCATAATGGCGTAAGCCAATCGTGCGCTTGCTTGCTTCCCGGACTACCGCAAATCCCTCCGGGAGGATGTCGTCCAGGTCTTCCCCTTTGGCAAGCCGGACTTTGAAGATTTCAGTTTGGTGGGCTAATTCTTCATCGGAAAAGCCTTCATATTGCGTTTCAAGCGCATTGATCTGTTCGACTACTTCCGAATATTTTGCGATTATTTTTCTGTTGGGGTCGCCCCCAATGGCACGGAATATTTTTTTAAACATATTTTTTCTCCAAACATGTATTATAGCATGCTGTAACCCGGGACAAATGGTCCGAAAGTTAGAGTTTTATAGGAGCATTTTGGCAGAATATGGAAATAGGGGATGTTTTAAGACTTATTTGGTCAATTTACTGGCATTGCGCTGCTAACCAGCCAATCACCTCGTCGAATCGATCCTTTGTCAGCGAATGACCGCCTTCATATCGCATATGGACCAGCTTATCCCCGGCATCCAGCATTTTGAAGGAATGGCTGGCAGCCTCAACGATATTGGGTGCATCTTTGGAGTATTGATCCTCGGTAGCAGAAATAATTAAGGTCGCCCTGGGAGCTATACAACTCACCAGGTCGGAAATTTCGTAATGTTCCAAAAAACCCGGGATCACTTCAGCAAACTCGATCCCGGTCTCATGGGCTAACTTATACCGGAAAGAACACGCTGCTCCGCTGGAACATGCAAACCGGATTCGCTCGTCCAGCGCTGCCTGGAACAAGACCGTGTTTCCGCCATAGGAATGCCCTAACACACCTAAATTCTGCCCATCCAAAGCAGGGTAATGTTCTAAAAAACTGATGGCGCGGGAAGCATCATCCAGTATCTTACGCATGAGCGTATCACCCTTCAGCAGGCGATAGCTCACCTCGTTGAAATGCTGTATGATATCCGAATCCCCTTCCCCTGGTTCCGTCCCCGTTTGGTTGCGCCGCCGATCTTCAAAACAGATCGAATCCGGGGCTAGAACCGCAATTCCGCACCGCGCCAGGGTTGGGCCAAATGCCTGAAGTGGATTTCCAACAAGCCCGCAGACTTCACTTTTCCCCCAATGACGTTCTCCATGGTGCTGGTGATGGACCAATACTCCCGGGAATGGTCCTTGACCATCTGGTACCAGGAAATATGCCGGGATATCGTCTCCTTCCCGCCCCTGATACACGATCTTCAGACGGCGATATCCAACATCCTGGTCTACACTTTCAATTCGATATGCAATGGGTTCAGGATTAATTTCGAGCTTCAGGAAAATACGGATATCTTCCCGCAGGTTCTCAATATCGCGGATCATTACTTTTCCAAATGCTCCCTGATCCACGGGATGGCGTGCCGGAAAGGATCGATATAGTCACGCACTTCCAGATGAGATGCAGTTTCTATGGAGTGGAACTGGATTGGCGCACCATTTTGCTGGAATTTTTCCACCCCGGCTTTTACCTTTTCAAATGGGAAAATCTCATCCAGTTCCCCATGGAGAATATACAGCGGAAATTCCCAGCCTGTTTCCAGGAGGTGTTCTGGCACAGGGGTTGCCAGGGCCACCCCGCAGGAAAATAAATCAGGGCGCTGAGAGGCCAGGTACCACACACCAACCCCGCCCAAACTATATCCCACCACCACCGGTTTCCCTGGCTGGAGGCGATAGTTCTCCTGTAAATACTCCAACAAACGGACAAGATCTTTTACTGCACTTGGAGTCGCCCAATGACGGTGTTTGCGGTCCGGGGCAACGATGATCGCTTCCATCTCACTCAATGCAGGCAGCCCAAGTCCCTCCAGAATTTCCCGGCCAATATAGCGGAATGTTTTACCACCCCAATGCAGCATCAGCACCAAGGGTACCGCCTCGCCCTGAGTATAGCGGTGAGGGATGTGGATAGAATATCTTTGCCCGACGGCTTTCTCTAAATGGATTCCTCTGGTTTGATCTGCCATGGATTTATTATACCGGGCTTTTTTTCCTGAAAGGTGAGACCGGGATTAACCCCCTCACAGGGGCCAGAATACCGGAACCAGGATCATGGCGATCACCAGGATGATTCCCGTCAGCAATAACCCCACCCGGGGGAAGTCGACAAACTTGTATTTCCCTGGGCCATACACCAGCAAAGCCGCCGGTTCAAGCGGCGTCAGGAACGAACTGCTGGCGCCCACTGCGATCATCACCGCAAAAGTGCGCGGGTTCAGTCCCAACTGCAAGGCAAGCTGGATCGCAATTGGCACCACCACTACTGCCGCTGCCTGGTTGGACATCGGCTGGGTCAGCAGCATGGCGAGGATGAAGAAACCAGCCAGCAGCCAGATCGGCTCCAGGCCACCCGTCAGCTGTACGATCTGCCCGGCAAGGTACTCCGCCGTCCCGCTGACCTGCATGGCCTGCCCGATTGCCAGCATGCTCCCGATCAGGATCAACAAGCGCCATTCCACCATTTTGTACGCTTCTTCCGGGGTGATTATACGGCTGACAAACGCCAAAAAAGCAGCCGTCAGTACCGCAACCCCGATGGGCGCCAGATTCAGACCGGCCAACACCAGCGGGATCAGGAATAATGCCGCCGACCAAATCGCCTGACTGCCGCGCAACTGCCGCCACTGCACAGGTCGGATCAGGCGCAGCGTCCTGTCCCGGTCCAGCAGGGATAGATTCTTCCGGTCTCCCTGCACCAGCAGCTCATCCCCGGCAGCCAACCTTACCTGGCTTAACCGTTCGTGGATCTGCTCTCCGCTGCGGTTGATCCCCAATACCTGGATATTATATTTTTGGCGAAATTTCAGATCCCTCAGTGAGCGGCCAATCATCACCGAGTTAGGCAGCAGCACTACCTCAAACAATCCAATCTCACTGGACTGCAAATCGGCGTCCAGAACGTGTTTGCGGGCTTGCAGGTCAAACCCGGAATTCTCTTCAATCCCCAACAGCACATCCCTGGAGCCTTCAACCAACAGCAGATCTCCAGCACTCAATAACAATTCTGCGGTGGGAGCCATCACCTTTTCCCCGTCATGCACCACCCGGATAACCGTTAGGTCCATATCGCGTCCCAGACCAGCCTCCCCCAATGTCTTGCCTACCAGCGTGGAAGCAGGCAGGATCTCCACTTCTGTCAGATAGGGCTGTATCTCGAAATCCTCGGTGATCTCCTGAACTTCTCCCCGCTCCGGGATCAACTTCACCCCAACGGTGAACATATACACCAGGCCAACCAGCAGTACCGGCAAACCCACAACTGTCAGCTCGAACATCCCCAGCGGTTCCAGGCCTGCATTCACCAGCAGACCGCTGATCACTAGGTTGGTCGAAGTGCCGATCAGCGTCACCGAGCTTGCCAGGATACTGGCAAATGCCAGCGGCATCAGCAGCTTAGACGGATTCACCTTCATTTGCCGGCTGATCGAGAGCACCACAGGCAAAAAGAAAGCCGTCGCGCCGGTATTGCTCATGAAGGCACTCAGCGTTGCCGCGGCTACCATCATAAGCAGTAAAAACCGGCTGGTGTTCGTTCCCACACGGGATAAAATCACCCGCCCCAGGTAGTCCACCACGCCGGCCTGGATCAGGGCCGCCGTCAGGATCAGCAACCCCAGGATCATCAGCACTACCTCGCTGCCAAACCCGGCAAAGGCTTGCTCGGGTGAGATCAGCCCGGAAAGCGTCACCAGCAGCATCAGCCCCATTGCGGTGACATCTGGCGGGACCCGTTCCAAAGAGAAAAGGATCACCGCCAGCAGGAGTACGACGATCATCAAGCCGATTTCAAATGTCATGGCACCTCTTGTTCAGCACCTTCATCATGGGAGTGCCCATTCTTACTGAGAACAACCCAGCCTAACCCCGCAGACAGGAAACTGGCTGCCAGGATACCCACTTTGGCGTTGGAAAGCATCACCGGGTCGGTGAATGCCAGGTTACTGATGAACAGCGACATGGTGAACCCGATGCCCGCAAGCATCGAAGCCCCGTAGATCTGCTTCCAGGTGACGCCATTGGCCTTACGGGATAACCCCAGCCGGGTCACCAGCCAGGACATGAACGTGACCCCGACCTGTTTGCCAACCACCAGCCCTACAATGATCCCCAGTGTAACCGGGTTGGCAAGCGCAGCCAGAATATTGGTGCGCAAGTTAACCCCCGCATTTGCTAACGCAAACACTGGCATTATAAAATATGCTACCCAGGGATGCAATGAATGTTCCAACCGCTGCAGGGGCGCTTCCACCCCATGGGTGCAGTCTTCCACCCCTTGCAGCAGAGCGCGCTGTTTCTTGGTGGTAAAGGGGCTTCCGTCGCGGATGCCTTCGTGTTCAAATTCGTCCAGGTATTTTCTTGTGCGCTCCAGAAATCCTTTCCGGTTAATTCTTGTGCTAGCCGGGATCGTCATGGCAAGGAGCACTCCTGCAATCGTGGCGTGGACGCCGGATTTAAGGAACGCCACCCACAGCACCAGCCCCAGCAATGCGTATGGAAAAGGCTTGCGCACCCCAAACCGGCTGAACAAAACCAATATCAGGAATACCACTGCGGCAATCCCCAGGTAAGACCATACGATCTGTTCTGTGTAGAACAAGGCGATTACCAGCACAGCGCCAATATCGTCCACAATGGCAACCGCCGTCAGGAACACCTTCAGGGGCAGCGGGGCACGCTTCCCCAGCAGGGCAAGAATCCCGAGGGCAAAGGCAATGTCCGTGGCCATGGGAATGCCCCAGCCGCCCTCTCCAGGGCCATTGAGATTGAACAGCAGGAAGATCAATGCCGGGGCGATCATCCCGCCCACCGCCGCAAAGATGGGGAACAATGCCTGACGCAGGGTAGAAAGCTCCCCTACCAGCAGTTCCCGCTTAATCTCCAGCCCGACGACAAAGAAGAAGACGGCCATCAGACCATCGTTGATCCACAACAGCAGCGGCTTGTCCAGTTTAAATCCGCCGACAGCCACACTGATGTGCGTCTGCCAGAGCGACTCATAGCTGGCAGCCCAGGGAGAGTTCGCCCAGGCAAGAGCGATGAGCATAAACGAGATCAGCAGGATCCCGCTGAATGATTCAGCCTTGATAAAATCCTGAAAAGGAATAGCGATTTGCTCAATTCGGGGGGAATTGAGCCCGAGAATGTTTCGGGACTTGGTTGTTCTTTCCATTTTGTACTTCCTTGAACTCAATAATTATTATTGTTGTTTTGATTCTGAGGGCCAGCTAAGCTGAATCCCTGCCAGGTCAAAGATCGGCCGCAGGGCATAGCGCAGCAGCAAGATCAAGCCAACCGCTGCCGCCAGAGAGATATCCACGCTCACGGTAGAAAGGAACGCCTCTCTCGGCCAGAACAGCAGCCCGCCAAATAGCAGAAGCAGCACCCTGGTTTCTTTTTTCAACAGGCTCCGCCATCGGTTCTCTGTTGAGCGTGGCGATATCCTCCAGACAAGGATAATCCCAAGCGTGATGACTACCAGGCCACCAACGATCCCGCCCAGGTTGGACGGGTTTACCTGCGTGTGGGCCTGCCAGCCCAACAAGACCCATAAACCAGACGCCAAATAAAAGAAGAACGGCTCATCTGCTGGCACCGGGATGGATTTTGCCGAGTACCACAGGCCTATGCTGTAGCCATACGTGGCCATTACCAAACCCGCTGCCAGGGTTGTGGCGATCGCAGAGGTGCCCAAGCCCAGCCCAATCAGATAGGCAATATAGGCCCAGGCGAAGAAAAATATCTGCTTCCAACTTTGCACTTTGATCTTGCGGTAAAGAGTGATGCCCAGGAACCCCAATATGATCCCCACCGCCAGACCGGAAACCAGGTTGCTCAGCCAAAAGCGCATTGAGACTACTGCCAGGTCCACCTCGGCAAGCAGCACAACCAGTGCAACGATGCCCAACGTGGACAAAAAGCTGCGGTCAATGTCCAGTTCACGCAGATACCACACCAGTGTGACTACCAGTACCCCAAAAAGGAGCCCATTTGAAAGCGGCAGGTGACTGAACTGCACCAGGCTGAACGAGACCAATGCCATTACGGATCCCCACACCAGCAAGCTGACTCGATTTCTCAGCCTGCCGCTGTTTGTGATCGCCACAGCTCCCTGCCACAGGAAAGGCGGCACGATCAAAGCAGTGATCACCGGCCAAAACAGCGGAATCTCGTGGACCGGGGTAAACAGGGAAAGGGCAATCCCCAGGATGATGACCGCCGGTACCCAGCGGGTGAGGGTCTTTCCCCGGTAGGTCAGCAAGCCGTACAGCAGCAAAAGCATCACCAGCCCGTGTTCGGTCTCCAGCAGCGATCCCGGAGCCTGTGCAAAACTTCTCAGAAAGTCGAAAAAGTTATTCATTCAAACACCTTCTGTCCCGGAACATCATCTCCCTTGCGCATCCGCTTGAAATATTTTTCCATTTCCACAGCGATGAACACCACCAGGCTCAACCCCAGGCTGATCACCAGTTCGGGCAGCGGCAGCGGCTGAGTTTTGAAAATATCATTCATCGGCTCCCAATAGGTGATCAACATTTGCAAGCCAAACGTAAGGGTTACGGCCAGCAGCATCACCTTATTGGAGAACAGACCCTGGCTGAACAAAGAGCGGATATCCGAGCGCACCGCCAAAGCATGCCCCATCTGGGAAAGCGTCAGGGTAGTGAAGACCATTGTCATCCAGTATTCGTTCCCTGTCTGCCAGCCCCAATAGCCTACTCCCAAAGAAACCAGCCCCATTAGCGGCCCCACCCAGGCAATGTGGGTGCTGAGTCCCTGGGAAAAAATGCTCTTTTTGATGTCAATCGGCGGGCGTTTCATAGTATCTGCTTCGGTCGGCTCAACACTGAGCGCCAGGCCGGGCAGACCATCCGTCACCAGGTTGATCCACAGGATTTGCAAGGCGGTCAGCGGCAGCGGCAGGCCAAAGAACGGTGCCAGCAGCATCACCAGCACTTCCCCGGCGTTGCTCGTCATCGTGTATTTGATGAACTTGCGGATATTGTCATAGATCGTGCGGCCTTCGCGTACTGCCCGCACGATGGTAGCGAAGTTGTCATCCAGCAGCACCATGTCGGCGGCCTCTTTGGAGACATCCGTCCCGGTGATACCCATGGCTACACCAATATCGGCTTTGCGCAACGCCGGGGCGTCGTTCACGCCATCGCCGGTCATGGCAACCACCTCACCCAGGTCCTGCAGGGCAGAGACGATCCTCAGCTTGTGTTCCGGGGCGACGCGGGCATACACATTCGATTCCGCCACCACCCGGCGCAAGTCTTCATCGCTCATCGTAGAAAGCTGCTTACCGGTGATAGTAGGCGACCCTTTGGCAATTCCCAGGTCACGGGCAATGCGTTCTGCTGTCAGCGGGTGATCCCCGGTGATCATGATCGTGCGGATGCCCGCCTGGTTGTTGATCTGTACCGAGTCATACGCTTCTGGCCGCGGCGGGTCCATCATCCCGAACAAGCCAACAAACACCAGAGATTTTTCCACCGCCTCGCTTGCATTTCCATTCAGAGAGGCCGGGGCAGTTTCAAAACCCAACCCAAGCACTCGCAGGCCGTCCATCGCCATCTCTTCCGTGGACTTTTCGATCCGGCGCTTCCAGTCATCATCCAGCGGAAGCACCTGTCCATCCACGTACACGTGAGAGCTGATTTCTAATAAGCCGTCCACCGCGCCCTTGGTAAAGGAGAGCAGATCATCGCCACCAAATTTACCTTCGATCCCGGGCAAATAATCCTGGTGTCCACCGGCCAATTTATGCAGGGTGGTCATGCGCTTGCGTTCCGAGCTGAAGGGGACTTCCGCCACACGGGGAAAAATATCCTCCAGGGCGGCCTGGGTCACCCCCAGATTAGCGGCTGCCGAGATGAGCGCACCTTCGGTCGGGTCTCCCAGCACTATAAAAGCGTTGGGTTCTTTTTCATCCACTTTCAGCTGGGCATCGTTGTTGAGTACCCCGCCCAACACCAGCAGTTTCGCCGCAGGAGACAGATCCCCAAATTCCATCGAAGAGATTTTGCCCGGCAGACCGTCCAAAGCGTGGGTATTGCCAGCTACATCCAACACCTTTAGCTGCATCTGGTTGGCGGTCAGGGTGCCGGTCTTGTCCGAAGCGATCACGGTTACCGAGCCCAGGGTTTCCACGGCAGGCAGCTTGCGGATCAATGCAGACCGCCTGAGCATGCGCTGCGCGCCAAGGGCCAGGGCAATCGCCACCACAGCCGGAAGACCTTCGGGCACAGCCGCCACGGCCATCGCCACTGCCGTCAGGAACATCTCAGAGGGATCTTCACCCCGCAGCAGCCCCAGCGTGAACACCACCGCCACAATAGCCAGCGCCACCAGCGCCAGGGTCTTGCCCATTTTGTCCATACGTTTTTGCAGCGGGGTCTGGTCTTCTTCCACCGTCTGGATCATGGTGGCAATGCGGCCGAGTTCGGTCTCCATCCCGGTCTTGACCACTACAGCAGTACCGCGCCCGTAAGTGACCGTAGTGCCCATAAAGAGCATGTTCTTGCGGTCTCCCAGGGCGAGATTATCTTCTTTCAACTCTGGGAGGATTTTATCCACCGGTTCCGATTCCCCTGTCAGGGAGGCTTCTTCCACCCGCAGATTGGCAATCTCGATCAGCCGTGCATCGGCAGGCGCTTTGCTGCCTGCCTCCAAAAAGACGATGTCTCCCGGCACCAGTTGTTTGGCGTCGATCTCTTCGGGTTTGCCGTCCCGGCGTACGCGTACATGTGGTGAAGCCATTTGCTTCAGGGCCGCCATGGCCTGCTCAGCGCGGTATTCCTGCACCAGCCCGATAACTGCATTGACCAGCACGATGGCAAAGATGGCAACCGCATCCTTCCAATCGGAGATCAGCACGGAGATGACCGCCGAGGCGAGCAGCACCAGCACCATGGTGTCGGTCAGCTGCGCCCATAAAATCTTCCAGAGGCTTTTTCCGCCCTGGTCGATGATCTCATTTTTTCCAAAGGTATTTAAACGCTCCTGCACCTGGGTTGAGGACAAGC
>QKGK01000513.1 GCA_003250455.1 Chloroflexota bacterium
AAAATGAAACTTTGGTGGAGGAGATTGCTGTGGAAATCAGCGATATTCCTCCGACCGCACAGGAATTATCCTGGTCACAAGCGCGGAAACCCGGTGGTTTCACCGGATTCCTGGGGGGCGTTTTGATGCTCGTAGGATTTGTGTCAGCAGTCATTGCCATCTTTTTGCCAAGAGATAAAAGCAAATCGTAAGATTTAAACGATCTTTTCCGAGACATTCACCCAAACCGGTTTCAATCGGTTTGAAATTTCTTATCCCCAGATTTTAATCTGGGGTATGGGGCACAATCCGTAAGGGCGGACGGTCGTCCGCACCCTACAAAATGAATCTCATTCCTCTGGGATTAGCCACCTGTCCCCCGTCAGCCATCAGCCATGAGCTGTAGGGGCGGGTTCGAACCCGCCCGTACGTTTTACTCTCCCATATCTTCAAACGCCATAGCTTCGGCGCTGATCTTTCCAGGGGGTAGTGGCGTGACCTTCACGAAGCTGTCGCGGACGTTGGCGGCACTGGCCAGCAGCCGCATTTGTTCTGCGACATCGTACTGGTAGGTCTGTTCCAGGGCTTCGATGTAGAACCCCAGCAGTTCCTGGATGGACTTGATGTCCTGTTCGTTGATCTTGAGGATCTCCACCAGGGCGCCCAGGGCGATGCGTTTCTTCAACGACGACTGCACAAATCCCATTTCCGGGGTCAGTTTCTGATAAACCACACCACCAGTCATACCGGCAAAAGCATACGGACCCGGATCGCCCATGATCAGGACGCGGCCAGCGGTCATATATTCGCAGGCAAAGCCCTTCAGGTTGGCGAACGTCGAGGTGCGCAACCTTTCTTCGGTGAGTGGTTCCAGGATCTCGCCGCCCAGCACCACATCAGCGCCAGAGAGGCGGATGCAGGCTCGTGAATCAGCATTGCCCTGCACGATCAGAGTGCCGGCCTGTGCTCCATAGGCAAAACTCTTGCCGACCGAACCATCCATGCGCACGCCTTCGTGGTTGATACCCTTCATGACGGCCACGCGACCTCCCAGCGCACCTTTGGCAGTACCATCCTGCGTGCCACCTTCGATGATAATATCCAGCGGATCAGCCAACCAGGCAGAGAAGCCATTGCCACCCACAGAGGAGGGTCCAAATCGTAGATGCAGACTGTCCACCCGCTCTTTGACCTCGGGGTCACGCGAGAGAGCGCCGACCACATGCGATCCCAATGCACGGTCAATGGCCATGACGGAATCCTGGTAGGTGATTTCGCGTTCGTCATCGCCCACCACGGTCTCGAGGATCAGTTCACTCAATAAGCGGGTCAGGTTGTTACGTGGGCGGACCAGCAAGCGTCCAACACCGGGTTCAAGCTCCGGAC
Source organism: Chloroflexota bacterium (assembly GCA_003250455.1). GTDB lineage: Bacteria > Chloroflexota > Anaerolineae > Anaerolineales > UBA11579 > UBA11579. The sequence goes on from QKGK01000513.1 coordinate 1,366, forward strand.
GGGGGCGCAAGGGCATGGATGCCAGCATGCTGGAAAGGTCCACCTGGTCATTCAGGGAGACCTGCTCCAGGAGATCGCCACGGCCAACCAGGTCCTGCAATCGCAGCGCACCCAGGCGGGCTACAATCAGCCGGATCTCTTCAGCCATGCCTTCGAACAGCCGCACCAGGCGCTCGACCGAGTTTTCATATTCCAGAACGGTAAATACTTTCAAGCCTTTTTCTTTGGCTTCTTCCATGGAGGTAATCTGGGTGGTGATGCCAGCCATACAGGTGCCTTCTTCACATTTGCGGCAGATGGTACAGCCGATGGACACCATCGCCATGGTCCCGTAACCAACCCGGTTGGCACCTAACAGCACCATCTTGACCAGGTCTTCACCCATTTTCATACCGCCGTCAGCCCAGATCTCGACTTTATTGCGCAGGCCGGATTCCACCAGGGCTCTGTGCGCCTGGATGACGCCGATTTCCGCCGGCAGACCGACATATTGCAAAGCGTGTTTGCGGGCTGCGCCGGTACCGCCGTCGTAGCCACTCAGGTTGATGATATCCGCGCCGGCTTTGGCGATCCCGACCGCGATGACGCCGATTCCGGGCACCACCGGGCATTTGACCGAGACCTTGGCCTGTGGGTTGACCACTTTCAGCTCTTCGATCAACTGGGCCAGGTCCTCAATGGAATACAGGTCGTGGTTATTGGAGGGAGACAGGAGCGAGACGCCGGGGGTGGTATGGCGTGCCTCAGCCACCTTGGCCGAGACTTTATAACCGGGCAACATACCGCCTTCACCGGGTTTGGCACCCTGCCCAATTTTAATTTCTATGACCGCGGCAGAATTCAGGAAGCGGGAATTGACGCCAAAGCGTCCTGAAGCAACCTGTTGCCCGCGGTTCTTTTTATATTGATTCATGATATCCGGCAGTTCGCCACCTTCACCGTTGACGCAGATGATATCCAGACGGCTGGCGGCTTCGGCATAAGCACGGAAGGACGCTTCACCCTGCGAACCATAGGACATGGCGCTGATCACGAAAGGCAGTGCGTAATCCTGCACGCTCAGATCGACCTGGCTGGCGATCCCGGTGCCGTTGACATGCTTGAAATCCAACACGTGTCTTAACGAAACCGGTATATCGCTCTTTAATTTTTGAAACGAATCCAACACGTCATCATAGCTGGCTTGCGACCTGGTAAAGAGGCCAACAGTCTTCCACAATTTGGGATAGAAATGGTCGATGCGCTCCATACGTGCAGCAGAGCCTTTTTGAGCCAGTTCCAGCCCACGCTGTTTGGATTCCGTGTCCAGCCTTTCCCAATTCAGACCGGAATTTTCACTGCCAAAATAATTGGGTGTGAGCAACAGTTTC
>QKGK01000176.1 GCA_003250455.1 Chloroflexota bacterium
CTGTCCAGCTTTCGCAATCTTGGCTGGCGCTGCGTTCTCTGCCTGGATCATCCCAAGTGTCATCAAAGTTAGCCGATCCAACACCCACTGACCCACCGTTTGTTTCCCTTCTGCATCCCGCAGGTATTGGGCTAGGTATGCCTTCGTTTCTTGATATACTTCTGGTTGTGACATGTTTCCTCCTTTTGCATTGGCTGTGCTGGTGGAATCATGTCACATTTCGTTTCGTTTGTTAAGGTTCTGCGTAAATCTGTCCGCTCTTAAATCCCACCGGGAAGGGGGCCGGGGGGATAGGTTCTTAATCTCCATCGTCCGTCTGGACGTTTCCACCCATCACCACCACCTTTGGATACATCACTGCGGCAATATCGACCAGGTCGGCCTGGGCCTCGATAACCTTGTTGATGTCCTTGTACGCGGCGACAGTTTCGTCTGGCGCGACGCCGTGGTAGGTGATGCCTCTCTGCGACATGTGTTCCTGGAAGGCTGCCGGGTCAAACTGGCGCTTGGCCTCGGAACGTGAGTAGGGTCTGCCCGCGCCGTGTGACGCGGAGTACCACGACTCAGCGTTCCCCTTCCCGACCACCAGGTAGGACTCGGAGCCGGACGAACCGGGGATGATCCCCATCTGGCCCAGGTTGGCGGGCGTTGCGCCCTTGCGGTGATATACCAGCCCGGCAGGGTCGATCCAGGCGAAGTTGTGCTTGTTCGAGACACGCTGCTTCAAACCAAACCCTGAGACCTGCAAGAAGCGCTGGTGAATAATCTCGTGGTTGGCCTGGGCGTATTCGCCCATCAAGTCCATCGCCAGCTTGTATTCCTGCCCCGGCTCAGAGGTCAAATCAAACCAGCCGTAGCCAGACGGGAACTTGTACTTCGTCACCGCCGTGCGGTCTGCCAGATCGCTAAAGTAGTGTCCGATCTTGTTGCCAACCCCGCGCGAGCCCGAGTGGGTCAGCAGTCCGACAAAGGTTTCCCCGTCCAGGTGCTTGCCCAGCACGATATCGGCGAAGTGGTTTCCCGCGCCAGACGACCCAAGCTGAGACGCAGCCAGGCTCTTCAAGCCCTTCAGGTAGCGCGACTCCTGCCATGCCGGGTTGTGCATGACCGGGTGGTCGATGCCGTCTGTCGATGCGCCCAACCCAAATGAGGTGGAATCCAGCACCCAGTTCAGGTAATCCTGGCGGATTTCTTCATCATCCAGGTTCCCCGGCTGGTGCGCGGCATCCACATCGAGGATGGTCAGCATCATCATGCAGGAAATATCGTAGCCGACAAACGCCGGTGAGATGGCCTGGTCGAGCACGACCACCCCGCCAATCGGCAGCGAGTACCCCTTGTGCAGGTCCGGCATCCCGGCCCCACCGACGGCAACCGGCAGTGAAAGGGCTGTCTTGAGCTGGTTGATGGCGTTGCCGTCTACCGGAGTCTCAGGGTGCAGCCACAACCTGTACGGCGCTGGCTTTTCGCGCATGGGGATCTTTTTTTGGTTGGCTCCAAATTCAGTTTCTACCGCCGCGATCAGGTCTGATTCAGTGCGGAAACCGGCGTGCCGCGCGACGGCCCACTTTGCAATAGCCGGAAAATCTGCGCGCCCGCCGTATCCGTGCTGCTTCAAGATTGCATTGATGTCCATAATTTTCGTCCTTCCCTGTTCGCGACAGGTATAACAAGATGGTTGGCTTTCCTCCGCCGCTGGTGCAGGGCGTCAGCATCGACGCCCTGCACTTTCGTCATACGGCATAACCGGAATGCCAGGCCGCGGAAGAAGGTTTCGGACCTTCGTTGACCGGTTCAGAACCGGACGTCCTCCCAAGTTGAACGATTCCGCAGTACTGTGCCCCTGGCAGGATTTGAACCTGCAGCTTACGATTTAAAAGACCGTTACTCTGGCCGGTTGAGTTACAGAGGCATAGGGTGGGGGCAGCCTCTCCCGACTGCCCCCGGAATGCGCCGCCGGTCAATCCGGACGAAGACGCACCTTTGGTGTGAAGGGTTGAAACCGCAGCGGCATCCGCGCCTGAGCGGGAGTGCGATCTGCCTTGCGTTGGTTGCAGGTGCGGCAGGCGTTGACCAGGTTCTCCCACTCGGTCGGCCCTCCGTGCGCCTGAGGAACAATGTGGTCGATGGATGCATCGGTGAAGGTCACCCACTTTCCGCAGTACGCGCAGATTCCGTGGTCGCGGTTGTAAACACCCCGCTTGGTGGGCTGCGCGACCTTGGGCACGAACGCGCCGTCTACGTTGAAAATGATCTGATCCGGAACCAGCACGACCTGGCTGGGACTGTGTACCTCCACCAGCCCGGCGTCTGGCGGAATGATGGCGCTGCGGTGCCCCATTAAATCAATGGCGCGCGACAACGAAATGGGGTGGGTGATGACCACCCGGTTGGTGAAGTAAGTAGTTGCGATGATGGTCACCACGGCAGATGACCTCCTTTCTTTGTTTTTTAAGGTGCTGAGCAAAAGCGCCCAGCCATACAACTTGCCTGTTGTGTATGCCGGGCGCCTTGAAAAAAAAGAACGCGAAGGAGGTCCTTCGCGCCTTGTGGGTAGATAGAATCCGGGCTTTCTATCTCATGCACCCTCCAGGCGCGACATGCACATCATTTTCCTCTGACCACGCTGAGAACGGAGTTCCGACCGGTCACATAAGGTCGCCGGTTGGCTCACCAATCCCAGGTGGGTGGTGCGTTTTATTTCAGCAGAGGATAAACAAA
>QKGK01000552.1 GCA_003250455.1 Chloroflexota bacterium
GAGGTCGGATACCCCTGCACTTTATACAGCTCGCTGACCGCCCCGCGGGAATCCAGCAGCACATTGAACGTCAGCCCCAGCTGGTTCTGGAATTCGATCACATCATCAGCAGGTTCGGCATAGTCCACAGCCAGCACCACCAGGTCCCCATCATGCTGCTGGTAGCGGTCGTGGATGCCCGGCATCTCCTGGCGGCAGGGCGGGCACCAGGTAGCCCAGAAATTGATCAAGACGACCTTACCGCGATAGTCTGTCAGGGACACATTGTTCCCATACGTATTGGAAAGGGTAAATGCCGGGGCAAACGCCCCTACCTCCGGCGCCTCCCGGATGCCTTCTTCAGAGGAAGTCTTACATCCCGTAACAACCAGTGCGACCAATAACAACACGATTAATAATCGGTAATGTTTCATCAAGCGCCTCCCGAAAACAGCGGCAGCAGCGGGGTGAAAACGCCTAATGCATACAGCGCGATCAATACGATCACGGAGATCCCGGTGCCCAGGAACCACCAGTCCATAAATTCTTTCCCCTGGGATTTTGCAATAAAGGCCGGGATCAGGCCGCCTAACAGGGCTACCAGGAACCCGGCAAGCAGCATGCGCCCGACCACAACCTCATCCACAGCCTCGATGAAGTTCCCCAGGGTGGCCAGTTGTGCGAAACGGCCAAAGAACAGCAGCACGCCGATGGCGATCAGGATCACGCCCATCACGATCTCGGTATAGTGCATCACCTTGCCGTAGCGGCGGATGATCGTCGTCACCCAGCCGATCTGGGTGGCCGCCAGCAGAAACGGGATCGCCAACCCGGCGGAATATGCCGCCAGCAGCAGCGCCCCCTGGAGAGACCCGCCCGAGTTGAACGAGAGCGTCAGGATGGCTCCCAACACCGGCCCCACGCACGGCGCCCAGCCAGCGGAAAAGAATACGCCCATCAGCGCCGAGGAAATGTACCCCCGGTTGCGGTCTGGCTGATTTTGGGGGCGCAGGTCATAATCCAGGAACGGGATGCGCAGGATTCGGGTCATGTGCAGGCCAAACAGCACTACCACCACGCCCCCTACCTTCACCAAAATATCGGTGATCTGGTAACGCAGCCCGCCCAATCCGCCAGCCAGCGCCCCCAGGATCACAAAGACAACACTGAACCCCAAAACAAAGACGACCCCATGAGAAAAGGTCGTCAGGCTGTTTACCTTCTTCTGGTCGCCTCCGGCGGCCACCGAACGGCCGCTCAGATAACCGATGTAGGCTGGAACCAGCGCAAATACGCACGGGGAGAGGAATGAAGCCACCCCGGCGAAAAACGCGATCCCAAAATTGATATTGCTCATTGAATCATTCTCCTGCTCATAGATAGATAGACTAAAACTCCACTACCTGCACCAGACTGCCGACAAATCCCTGTACGGTCATATCCCCAGGTGAGGTTGAATCGTAAGGGGAGACATACGGGGTCGTCCACCGCCAGATCCACTTGGCATCCTCAGGACGCAGGTTGACACACCCGTGGGAACGCTTTGATCCGTAGGCGTTGTGCCAGAAAGTAGCATGGAAGGCAACCCCCTCTCCCACGAACAGCGTGGTATAGCCGATCCCAGGGGTATCGTAGCCCTGGGCGGTATTCCCCGCCATGTGAGTCGAAAGCATCTTACGCCAGATGCGGTGATACAGCCCCTCCGGCGTGTGGGTCTCATCCCCATCCAGGCCCGTGGAACAGCGCGCAAAGAACACCTCGCGCCCTTCCTCAAACGCCTGGACGGTCTGCCTCCGTAAATTGACCATCACCATTTTATCTTCCACCTCTGGAGAGATCGGGGTCACCTCTTCCGGCTCGATCCGCCGGAAAGCCTCTGCCGGGCCCCAGAACACATCCCCATACGAAGCATAAAGCTCGGATAACCGATAATACACCTGCCCATCGGCATCTGTGCGGGTTTGGTCCACCCAAAAGATCTGGTCATAGACCAGGTAAATGGGTTTATATTCAGTAAACATACGGTACTGCAGCCACGGCGAGATCGGGCTGGCCCCTTCCAGGTCCACTTCCACCCAGGGGACGGTCACCTGTACCCACATCCCCTGCCCAATTGGAGTGGAATATAGATCAGTCACTGGCTCGTTTGGCAGGTTCTTCACTGGCTGCATATTGGGTGACCACACCCAGCCCACCGGGGTTTCCACCCAGCGGCGGTTGGACGCCAGCGGAAACTCGCCCACCACTTCGCGCAGCATCGGCACCACGTCATCTTCCTTGATGGTGCCCACAATGGCGCTGTTGATATCCGGCAGGGCGCGCACGTTCGAATCCCCGACAGCGCGCACCAAATGGGGGGAATCAGGAAAATCCTGGATCAGGACACGCGGCATCCGCTCCCAGGGCTTCAGCAGCACGCCCCCGGCGGCAATACTCCCCAATTTTAGAAAATCCCGGCGTGATAAGTCCTCTCGTCTTCGCGCAGATTCTTCACTGCGGAAAAGGAACTCGCTGCGCGGGATGAGTTTACGATGGTCGGTCATTGTTTATTTGTTTCCTTTATCCTAAGACGCACCGGTCTAAAACCATCTTACACCGGCCTGTTTGTCGATCAACGCTTAAGCATAACCACACCGACCCAAACCGTCAATATAGAATTTTGTAAGAGAAAAGTTGATTCTGGTGTGTATAAGACCATCTTCATTTCTCAATGGGCATCCCATACAAAAAACAGTCTCT
>QKGK01000229.1 GCA_003250455.1 Chloroflexota bacterium
TTCTTCCACGGGGGGTTGCGCCTGGACCGGGGCAGGTGCTGCCGGGACAGACAGCATGTTTACATGCCCATCGCCGGGCTGCAGATCGACCAGCAACCCTTTCAGGTCGTCCCCGGCATCCTTCAAAAAGCGCTGACCTGCTTCCTCCAACGTCTGGGAGTACACTGCCCGGAAGGTGTCTTCATCCCAGCCATCCGGCAAATCAACCGAGAAAAGCAGCTTGTCTCCGGGGGAAACCGTCAGTTGGACGTAATAGATCGAGGGCGTGCTGTTCAGCCCCAATCCCCTGGTAGTCAGCTTTTCATCATGGAGGTAGTCCACCTTGCCGGGCAGCAGGGCAAATAAGTGTCCCGGCCCATTTTGTGCCAGGAACAGCAGGTCGCCGCGCTGTACGGCCACGACGAACGTGCCGCTCACCTGGGGGCGGCTGCCGGTATATTTGAGGTTCAGGTTCAGGATCAGGCTGTTGAGGTCTTCGATCAGCGACCGCATCGCCATGGTGGTGGAACCGGGCTTCTCGTAATACAGCTCTCCCAGCCGGGCAAGCAGCTCGGCCTGCCGGTCATCGGAAAATGCCGGAATATTAAAGGAAAGCAGCAGAATCAGCTTATCCGAGCGACGGCTGCGGGAAGCGCCGCGCGGGGCTTCTGCAACATGGAGGCCAGGGAGCCTGCTCTGGTCCTGGCCGGCCTGGCGGTGGAGTGGAAGGATGTTTAGATCTAAATTTGCCATAATATTTTTGTAAGCGCTGCCAATTTCTCCCATTATAACTGGTAAAATCTAAGCTGGCAGGCGTGTCTGTCTATCAAACCTACAACGCAAAGGAAATTCATGATTAACATTGAAATTATCCGCTCAGAAGAGGACTGGGCGCTGCTGGCTGAACCCTGGAACGAACTGCTTTCTGCGAGTATCACAAACTCTCCTTTTTTACGGCACGAATTCCTCTCTGCCTGGTGGCAGCATCGCGGCGGCGGGGAATGGGATACAGATGAACTCTTCATCCTCACCGGGCGCACGCAGGCCGGGGAACTGGTCGGTGCCCTTCCTCTATTTTTAAGCAAGAATCATGCCGAAAAACCAACCCTCTTCCTGCTTGGCAGCGTGGAAATTGCCGATATCCTGGATGTGCTGGTCTCCCCCGATCACCTGACCGAATTTGTGGATGCCGCCCTGGCCTACCTGACCGGGCCGGATGCTCCGACATGGGAAAACCTGCAGCTTGACAATGTGCTTGAAGACTCCCCCTCTCTTGCTGGGTGGCAGGCTGCCGCTGAAAAACACGGCCTGACCTTCACCCAGGAACGCCTGCAGCCCTCGCCGTGCATTTCTCTCCCGGGGAACTTTGACGACTACCTCAATGAGCTGGACAGCCGCTACCGCCGCGAGATGGTGCGCAAAATACGCAATGCCCTGGGCTACTTCATCCCGGTGCATGTGGCCCGCGTCAGCACGGCGGAAAACCTGCACGACGAGATGGAAGATTTCTTCACTATAATGCGCGAAAATGCAGAAAAGAACCGCTTCCTCACCGAAGCAATGGCCGCCCAGATGCATGCAGTGACCGAGGCAGCCGCCGCGAATGGCTGGCTCGACCTGCGCTTCCTGGTGGTCGGGCGCGAGAAAGCCGCTGCCTATTTAAATTTCATCTATGACAATAAAGTATGGGTCTACAACTCCGCCCTGGGAGAGAAATTCACCGCCCTCTCCCCCGGCATCTCCCTGATCGGCATGCTGATCCAGGAAGCCATCGAGGAAGGCCGCACCGAGTTCGATATGCTGCGCGGCGATGAAGAATATAAATACCAGCTCGGCGGGCAGGACCGCTGGGTGGTGAGAGCAGTACTCAGCCACTAACCGGCAGCAAGCGAGGAGGACGCATGTTGGACATCCAAACCATCCGCACCAAATTCCCCGGGCTGAAACGCCCGGCCATTTTCTTCGACAACCCGGCGGGCACGCAGATCGCCCAGTCCGCCCTCGACCGCATGAACCAGTACATGGTCGGGAGCAACGCCAACCACGGCGGGCTGTTTGCCACCAGCGTGGAATCGGATGCCCTGGTGCACGATGCCCGCACGGCCGCCGCCGAATTCCTCGGTGCGAGCCGCCCCGAAGAGATCATCTTCGGCCCCAATATGACCACCCTCACCCTGCACATCAGCCGCTCGATCGCCACCGTGCTCAACCCCGGCGACACCATCGTGGTCACCCGCCTGGACCATGACGCCAACATCACCCCCTGGACATTGATCGCCGAAGACCGCGGCCTGAACGTGGAGTGGGTGGATTTCGATGTCGAGACCGGTCTGCTCAGGCTGGAGACCCTGGCCGCCGCCCTGGAGAAAAAGCCCCGCCTGGTGGCCGTCGGCTACGCCTCCAACGCCCTGGGGACCATCAATCCCATCCCGCAGATCGCCCAAATGGCGCACGATGCGGGTGCATGGGTATACGTGGACGCCGTGCAGTATGCCCCCCACGGCGTGATCGACGTGCAGAAACTGGATGTCGAGTTCCTGGCCTGCTCGGCTTACAAGTTCTACGGGCCGCACATTGGCCTGCTCTACGGCAAATATGCCCTGCTGGACGAGCTGAAAGCCTACAAAGTGCGCCCCGCCGAAAACGTCCCGCCTCATAAGTTCGAGACCGGCACCGGCAGCTTTGAAGGCATTGCCGGGGTGCTCGGAGCGCTGGAACACTT
>QKGK01000161.1 GCA_003250455.1 Chloroflexota bacterium
GGTGGAGTCAAAGAGGGGGGAAGGCACCATTTTTTTCTTCACCCTCAATTTACCTCCTAACCAAAACACCGAGGAAAATTCTGCGGTCTAAGGGATCCAGGTGGGCTGGAATCCCCCGATCACCAGGCGGGTCGCCTCTCCGGATAAATTGATTGTCCAGATCTCTGCCGGTTCCGTCAGCAAGGTCACATTGAAGCGCACCGCAGCAAGCAGCCGCCCATCCGGGTGCCAGGCCAGGCTGGTATACAGGTAATCCGGCGCGTTGGTAAGCTGGTCCACTCGCAAGGGGGCAGAGGCAGCCCCGGGGGACACCATCATCCAGATCTGGCGGCCAGGGGTCCAGCGGGTTTCATCCAGATAGCGCCGGGTAAAAGCCAGCAGCGTACCATCCGGCGAAAAAGCAGGCGAGAAATCTTCCACCATCTCCTCATTGGATAAATTGTTCACCCTTGTCCCCCCCAACTGATAGACCATCAGCTGGCTGTTGACCACCACCACCGGCTCCAGCTCCGATGGGTCTACCTGCTGGTTGGAATTTTCTCCAGACGGACCGCGCAGGATGTCGGTTTCCACATCAAACCCATCTGGCGCTACCAGAGCAGACCCACCCGGCACCCAGGTAGCGGACTGCCCGCTCTGGTTCGACCAGGCGGTGGTCTTTTCAGTCTCCAGGTCCAAAACGATATATTGCTGCGCAGTGTAATTGTAATAGCTCAGCCGGCCAGTGGGAGACCACAGCGGTCCCCAGGCCTCGTGCCCTTCAGGGCTGATGCGCTCGGATGTTCCATCCCCGTTCAGGTCCATCAGCCAGATCTCTGAATCATTGCGTGTATATGCAACCTGACCGCCATCCGGCGAAACTGCCGGGTCGGAGCAGCGCGCCCGCTGACAGGAAAGCAGCCGGGACGGTTCGGCTGCCGGGTCCAGCAGGAGGTCGAAGCGGTCGAAGGTATACAGGTCGCTTCCGCCCTGGTTATTCTCGGCAAAATAGTAAAATTCCCGGTGATCCGGCCCCAAAGTGTAGGCAAGCACCGCCCCCCCATCGGTGAACTGGATCACCTCCCCGGTATCTTCATTGAGCGTATAGATCTGGGCGTCCCCATCCGAAGGCCACAGGTATGCCAGCAATACCGATGAGACCTCAAAAGACCAGGACGCACCCTCCCGGACTGGCAGCCCCAAATTGGAAAGAGCGCCTGAAGACATGCGGATTTGCACTTCGGTTCCGGCAGGCCAGTCCTCATCCGGGGTGAACATCAGGGTATTTTCCTCCCAGGAGAACGTACCCGCGTTTTCCGGCGTGACCGAAAGGTGCTCCTCCACCGATTCGGGGCGCATCGGGCGGCTAAAGGTGATCCAAAATGCTGCATCCCGGGGATAGCCTCCCTCCACCGGCAAGGGACCAAATGCCTCCACCTTGGGCAAAAGCAAGATAGCAGTAACCCCCACGATCAATATGAGGACGAAAAAAACCAAAATCAGGATCCGGCGTATTTCCATGCGTGTATTATACGAGATTTTCATCAAAAGTTTGGGAGGCCTGCAAATCTCTATCAGCGAAATAAATGTAAACCGGTCAGAACGAAAATGCCTCTTGAGGTGCAGTTTCAAGTACAATAGGGAAAAAATTATCAGGCAGCAAAGGAAAACATCATGCAAACAAAACCGGGCAATGTCCAAGCTATTGCCATCATCATGATCATCAGCGGGATCATTAACATCCTCGCCGGCATCTCCCTGACAACTGCCATTGTCCTGGGAACTTTTTTCCTCGGAATCATTTGCGCCCCCCTCACCTTGATCCCGATTGGGGTTGGGGTCTATGAGATCATCGTTGGGGCCAACACCCTCAACGACAAACCAGGGCAAAACGTCTCCCTGGTGGGCATCCTGGAAATTGCCAGCATCCTGTGGGGCAACTTCCTCACCATGGTCGCCGGTATCCTGGTGCTGGTGTTTTACAATGATGCAGAAACCAAATCCTATTTTGAAGACCTCAGGCGGGATATCCTCTCGCGGTAACGAATCACTGCCTGGTACAACTCCTTTCGATCAACTGGTAAAATTCCGACTATGAAACGATGGCAATTCTGGGTTGGCGTGGCAATCAGCGTCTTTTTCCTTTACTGGGTGCTGAAAGACATTGAATATACCACCCTGTGGGAAAAAACACGCTCCGCCAATTATTGGCTAATCCTCCCCGGTGTCGGGGCTTACTTCATTGGGTTGTGGGTGCGGGCATGGCGCTGGCACTACCTGCTCCGCCCGATCAAGGCCATCCCCACCAGAAAGATGTTCCCCATCGTGGCGATGGGCTACGCCGGGAACAACATCTTTCCCGCCCGCGCCGGAGAGGTGCTGCGGGCCGTGGTGCTCAAAAGCAAGGAAGACGTGCCCATCTCGGCCTCGCTGGCCACCATCATTGTGGAACGCGTCTACGACGGCGTGGTCATGCTGGCTTTCATTTTCATCAATTTGGGGGAGCTTTCCCGCCTGACGGAGAACGTGACCCTCTTCCGCAGCTTTACCATCCAGGATGTCGCCCTGTGGGGCAGCATCCTCTTCTTCGGCGTGCTGATCGTCTTTTTGCTGGCCGCCATGTTCCCGCAGATCACCACCCGCATCATCGAGTGGATCACCGGACGGTTCGTCCCGGAGCGCATGCGCGAG
>QKGK01000472.1 GCA_003250455.1 Chloroflexota bacterium
ATCCTCAACTATGTCTGATGAAATGCTGAATGATGTCACTGATGATGATAAACTGTGGGCAGCATTGGCCTACGTGTTTACACCGATTATTCCCATTGTTCTCTTACTTTTGGAAGATAAAAAAGACCGCCCCTTTATCAAGGCCCACAACGTTCAAGCGCTTGTGTCAGGGGTTGTTTTTTCGATATTAGTTGCAGTCACAGTTGGCTGCGGCAGTATCGCCTGGTTCCTGTTCCTGTACTGGGGTTACAAGGCTTACCAGGGCGAATATATTGAAATTCCCGTCATTACCAATTTCGTGAAAAACCAGGGGTGGGCATAGTCGAAAAATACAGTTGTCTGACAGCTGTCACTTGACTTTTTGTCCCCCGGAATATACAATCAACCTGACAATTGAACCGGAATAGGGGAGAGCGACGGTCGAACTCGACCGGACACCGAAGGGGCAAATTTGGGAAGGAATTTCCCAGATGAAACTCTCAGGTAAAAAGGACCCTGTTCTTGGAACTCTCTGGAAAGCCGGAAAATTTCCGGCACCGACGGTGCAAATGTGATGGGTAACAACTCAACACATGAATCTCTCAGGTTCGAGACAGAGGGCGCATGTTTGTTAACGTGCGCCTTTTTTTATTCTTAGCAACTGATTGGAGGTTTGGCTATGAAAATTGAAGCAGATTTGAAATATACCGAAAAAGATGAATGGGTGCGTGCCGAAGGCACTACAGCCACTTTTGGTATCTCCGATTATGCACAGGAACAGCTTTCGGATATTGTTTACCTGGAGTACCTGGTCTCGGAAGGCGATGATGTCTCCAAAGGCGATGAAATTGCCACGATCGAATCGGTGAAAGCCGCTTCAGAGGTATATGCACCTGTCAGCGGGAAAGTAGTGGCCCTGAACGAAGATTTGTTGGACGTTCCAGAAAATGTGAACACCGAACCTTATACAGGCGCATGGATGATCAAAGTGGAAATGAGCGACGTTGCCGAACTTGATGCGCTGATGGACGCGGCTGCTTATGAAAAGAACGTTGAGGAGCGGGAGGGATAATGTTCCATCCGCATACGAAAACGGACCGGGAGGAAATGCTCAAGGCTGTCGGCGCAGATTCGATGGAAGCCTTATTTGCTGCCGTTCCGAAAGACCAGCGTTTCCCTGAACTGGACCTGCCGCCTCGTCTCACAGAGATGGAGGTGATGGGACTGCTTCAGGATTTGTCTGCAGGTAATGAGACCCATCGGGACCTGCCCATGTTTCTGGGGGCAGGGGCTTACCACCACTATATTCCTGCGGCGATTGATTTTATCCTCCGGCGTGGGGAGTTCTACACCGCCTACACACCCTACCAGCCCGAAATTTCCCAGGGAACGTTGCAAGCCATTTTCGAATTCCAAAGCCACGTCATCAACCTGACCGGTATGGAAGTCTCCAATGCCTCCCATTATGATGGGGCAACTGCTGCGGCAGAAGCGGTGAACATGTCCCGGGTGGTGTTCCGCAACAAACGGAAGAAAGCGGTTATTTCGCCTGCACTTCACCCACATTACCGCGCCACGATTGATACATACTTGGAAGGCGAGGATATTACCGTGGTGGGGGAAGATCTGGACCCAGAATCCGACCCAACTGCACTGTACGATCTGATCGACTCAGATACCTCCATTGTGTTGGTGCAGTATCCGGATTTCTTTGGCCGTGTGTATGATCTTACTGAGCTGTCGGAAAAAACCCATGAAGCGGGCGCATTGCTGGCAGTCTCGATCAACCCGATTGCCCTGGGGTTGCTAAAATCTCCCGGTGAATTTGATGCTGATATCGTCTGTGGGGAAGGTCAGCCGTTGGGTATCCCACTTTCATTTGGGGGGCCTTACCTGGGATTGCTGGCAACCAAGGAAAAATATGTTCGCAGCATCGCCGGCCGTTTGGTGGGAGAAACCACTGACGTGGACGGTGAGCGCGGATTCGTGCTGACGTTGAGCACCCGCGAACAGCACATTAAGCGCGAACGTGCCAGTTCCAACATCTGTACCAACCAGGGATTGATGGCATTGGCCGCAACGGTCTACCTCAGCCTGCTGGGGAAAGAAGGCCTGCGCGAAGTCGCCAAGCTCAATTACCAGAAAGCTCACTACGCTGCACGCCACATTGCTTCGCTGGAAGGTTTTGAGATGTGGTCACAACAGACCTTCTTTAATGAATTTGCCGTGAAATGCCCCCTCCCGGTGGCAGAATTGAATGAACTTTTGCTTGATGCCGGGATCATGGGCGGGTATGACCTTGGTGAGGTGTATCCGGGTATGGAAAATGTGATGCTGATCGCGGTGACAGAGATGAACAGCAAGGAAGAAATTGATTATCTGGTGAACGTCCTGGAGGAGGTGGCAAATGAGTGAGTCTTTGATCTATGATAAATCTGCCCCCGGCCGACGCGGCGTTCGCTTCCCTGAACCGGATGTGCCGCATTACGAGCTGCCTGAAGACCTCCTGCGCAAAGATTTGCCGCTGCCGGAAGTGAGCGAGAATGAAGTCATCCGCCATTACACCCGGCTTTCACAACTGAACCATGGGGTCGATATTGGCTTCTACCCGCTGGGATCATGCACGATGAAATATAACCCAAAGGTGAATGAAGAAGCTGCCAGGCTGTTTGGGTTTGCCCAACTGCACCCGTTACAAAATATTGATACAGTCCAGGGAGCGATGCACCTGATGTATCAGCTCCAGGAATTCCTGAAGGAGATTGGCGGGTTTGCTGGTATCACCTTGCAGCCTGCTGCAGGCGCTCAGGGCGAACTGACAGGAGTGTTGATCATCAAGAAGTATCACACCCACCGCGGCGACCTCAAACGGAACAAGATCCTGCTGCCGGATTCTGCTCACGGCACCAACCCGGCTTCTTCAGCAATGAGCGGCTTCCAGGTGGTGGAAATTCCCTCGGATGCGCGCGGCAATGTGGATCTGGAAGCCCTGGAAGCGGAATGTGACGATACGTTGGCGGGTTTTATGCTCACCAACCCGAATACGCTTGGATTGTTCGACGAGCATGTTTGCCAGATCGCGGATTTGGTGCATAATGCCGGCGGTGTGATGTATGGTGATGGCGCCAATATGAACGCCCTCCTGGGGATTGCCAAACCCGGCGATCTGGGCATCGATATCATGCACTATAACCTGCACAAGACCTTCTCCACACCGCATGGTGGTGGCGGGCCAGGCTCCGGGCCGGTAGGCGTTGCAGCCCATCTGGTCGACTTTCTGCCAGGGCCGGTTGTGAAGCGCGAAGAGCTGGATGACTTCGATAATCCCTATTATGTCTTCAGGAACCCAAAGCACAGCATTGGCCGGATGAAAGCCTTCCACGGTCAGTTTGGCATGATGGTGAGGGCTTTTACCTATATCATGATGCACGGGCCGGATGGTTTGCGGGAGGTCTCGGAATATGCGGTGCTGAACGCCAATTACCTGATGCACAAGCTGAAAGGTGTGTACCACCTGCCCTATGACCGGGTGTGCATGCATGAATTTGTGCTGGAGGGTCGTTGGCCCGAAATCGAGGGGATCCACGCGCTGGATATTTCCAAACGCTTGATGGATTTCGGTTTCCATCCGCCGACGAACTACTTCCCGCTGATCGTGCGCGAGGCGCTGATGATCGAACCGACCGAGACCGAGACCAGGGAAACGTTGGATGCCTTCGCCGACGCGATGCTGCAAATTGCCGAGGAAGCAAAGACCGATCCTGAGATGCTCCATGGAGCGCCACACAGCACCCCGATTGGCCGGTTGGACGAGGTCCAGGCAGCCAAGAACCTGATCCTGTGCTGCGGCCTGCCAAAGGATTATGCTGGATAAGCATTCCCCATAAATAGAACCCAAATAAAAAATGCCCGTGAAAAACTCACGGGCATTTTGATCTTAAACTTCTAAGGCACCCGGGAAGCGTTTTCCAACAGCTGGACAAACTCCACCACTTCCTGGTTTTCCAACTGGTCGATGAGGTCTTCGGCGTAGGGCAGCAGGTCTCGCAAGGAGTTGCCTTCGGCCCAATAGCTGTCCCGCAGTATTTCGCCAAATTCAGCTACGAGCACATCCAACTGGAAGTAAGGATCCGCCCGGTGGAAGCTGCTTTCCAAATCGCGGGTGTCAAATGTCTGGCTGATCTCTTCCACCCGGAAGGTGTCCGGGTCCTGCCAGCGCAAGTGAACTGTTGCAATCTCGCCGCGTTCGCCGGAGTACAGTTTGACCTCGTATAGGGCAGTTACGGCGTGACCGGCACCAATCTCCGCTGCATCCACCTGGTTGTTGCGGAAATCTTCATCGGCAATGGAGCGATTCTCGAAGCCGATCAACCGGTAGCGGGAAACCACTTCCGGGTTGAATTCCACCTGCACCTTGGCATCCAGGGCGATGACCTGCAGGGTGGAAACCAGATCGTATACGAAGAGGCGTTTGGCTTCGTCGAAAGAATCCACATAGGCGTAGAAGCCATTTCCCTGGTCTGCGAGCTGTTCCATGAGCACGTCGTCGTAATTGCCCATCCCGACGCCAACGGATGTCAGGTTAATGCCTTCACTGGCGTAATCGGCGATAGATTCCCAGATGCTGTCCGGGCCGGTATTCCCGACATTGGCAACCCCATCGGAGCAGAGCACCACCCGGTTGATCCCATTGGCGATATAAGCTTTGTTGGCTTCCCGGTATCCCAGGATCAGCCCTGCTTCAGCGTTGGTGGAGGCCATGGGATATAGGGAGTAGATAGCTTCTTCAATTTCATCGACGTGCCGGGCAGAGGTAGGAGGGAGTACGACCCAGGCGGTATCCGTGTAGGCCACAATCCCAACTGTGTCGGAAGCGTTCAATTGGTCCACGAGGAGCATCAGGGAATCCTGCACCATCTCCAAGCGGTTGCCGTTTCCCATGGAGCCGGATACATCGATTACGAACGTGAGGGCGGCGTCTTTGCGGTCAGAGCGGGGGATGTCGTATCCCTGGATGCCGATGCGGATCACGTCATAGCGGTCGGTTTCGGTGAAGGGGGAAGGAGCACCGTCCATTTGTATCTTAAAGGTATCCCGGGCAGAAGGCAGGGCGTAGCCTTGCGGGAAGAAGTTGATATATTCTTCGATGCGGACGGAGTCTTCGGGCGGGAGCAGCCCCTGGTTGATATAGGAGCGGGCGATGGTGTATGCCCCGGTATCCACGTCAGTGGCAAAAGTGGATAGGTTGTCGTCCTCTGTGTCTATGAAAGGGTTGACCTGGTAGTTATCAAAGAACATATCTTTTGGTTCTTCGTCTTCATTATAGGGAATGATTTGAGGTGGGTCGATGGGGGAGGTTGTGGGCATCGGGTGTCCTTCCATGGGGAACCCTGATCCCATGGTGTCACCTTTTTCTGCCTGAATGGATGGGTTTAGCATCGGCTCTCCGGCGGATTCACCCGCTTCCACTGCGTTCCCGCCGCTATAGGGAGCGCTGTTGTCGGCAGGTTCTATTTCCCAGGGAGTGTTCACTTCATTGTCGCGGGTATTTTGGACGGTAGGGCTCGTGTTGTCGGCTTGATGGCTGGCTAATATGTTGCAACCGGTCAGCAATATAATTAGAGCTGTAGCCAGTAAAATGGATATGGAGATTCTCTTCAATTTCATCACTTCACCTCCTTTGGCGTGTACACTCATAACGAATTAATCCGAAAATTGGTTCCTGATGGTAAAATGGTGTGCTAATTTATTACAAATTAGCGGAAGATTAGCTGAATAGATTGGAGTAAAAAACTGATTCAGGCGGCGCATGGTGCGTGCTTGAATCTGTTTGTCTTGAGGTGAGGTATGGATGGAAACATCAAATTTGACAAATTAAGCGATACCGTTTTCGTAAATTTACCCGATGGCCGGGCGATCTCTGCTCCCCGAGGAACAACAGTAGAAAAATTAATGGCGCTTGTCCAAAAAGATTACGCAGCTCAGATCGTTGGGGCAGTGGTCAATAAATCATTGAAGGAATTGACCTATCCGATCTATTACGAATCGGAAGTCGTTCCGGTAGCGATGGATACATCCGATGGAATGCGGATTTACCGCCGCTCGCTGATCATGCTGTTGGAAACCGCGTTTGCGCAGCTTTATCCGGATAAATACGTTGTGATTGACCATTCTGTTTCCTTTGGCGGCTATTTTTGCCGTGTGGAAGGGAAAGAGCAACTAAATCAGGAAGGTCTGGATGAGTTGAATAACAAGATGCGCGAACTTGTGGCTCAGAATATCTCAGTCGAGCGGAAAGAGGTCAATTTACAGGAAGCAATCGCTTATTTCAAAGCAAATGGGCACAACGACAAAGCCCAACTGCTCAAACACCGTAAAAAAGATTATCTAATGATGTATTACATTGGCGACCATCGGGACTACCATCACGGGTATATGGTGCCTTCTACCGGGTATCTCAAATGGTTTGCCATTGAAATGGCTGAGGGAGGCTTTACCCTGCGCTTCCCGCGGCGT
Source organism: Chloroflexota bacterium (assembly GCA_003250455.1). Taxonomy (GTDB): domain Bacteria; phylum Chloroflexota; class Anaerolineae; order Anaerolineales; family UBA11579; genus UBA11579. The sequence continues at coordinate 6,496 of QKGK01000472.1, forward strand.
GCGACACCTCAAGAGATCCAACCGCTGCACAACTATCCCCTGCTGCTGGAAACTTTCCGCCAATATGGGGACTGGCTGGAATTGCTGGAACTGGACAGCGTTGGTTCTTTGAATGACGCCATCACCGATGGGCGTATCCAGGAGGTGGTCCTGGTTTCTGAAGCGCTGCACGACTTGCACATTTCCCGGATTGCGGGTCAGATTGCAGACAGGAAGGGAGAAGCGCGCGTAATTTTGATTGCCGGACCTTCCTCTTCCGGAAAAACAACTTCATCCAAGCGGTTATCTGTTCAATTGTTGGCGCATGGTTTACAGCCCTTCCCCCTGGAATTGGATAATTATTTTGTTGACCGGGATGATACACCACTGGACGAAAACGGTAGTTTCGATTTTGAACATATCGACGCACTTAACCGCAAACGCCTTAACAGCGACATCCGCCGGTTAATTGCCGGAGAAAAAGTGCAGCTGCCGAGGTTTGATTTTGTTTCAGGGACCAGTACCCCGGGTGATGTGGTTCAGCTGCGTAAAGACCAGATCATCATTTTGGAGGGGATTCATGGACTAAACCCGGCACTGCTTGAAGACATCCCTTCTTCCAGCACCTTCAGGATCTACATTTCCGCATTGACCCAATTGAACCTGGACCACCAGAATCGGGTCTCAACGACGGACACCCGCTTGCTGCGCAGGATCGTGCGGGATGCCCGCACCAGGGGGTATACCCCCCAGGAGACGATCAGCCGGTGGGAGAGTGTGCGATTGGGCGAAAAACGCTATATCTTCCCCTATCAGGAATATGCAGATGTGATGTTCAATTCGGCTCTCGTGTACGAATTGGCTGCTCTCAAGCCTTTGGCAGAGCCGCTTTTACGTCAGGTGCCCTTTGGGACACCGGAGCACATTGAAGTCAAGCGTCTGTTGGCGCTGCTGGAGTGGTTCCTGCCGATTGAAACTGAATTCATCCCGGATAATTCGATTCTCCGCGAGTTTATTGGGAAATCGATCCTGCGGGATTTCAAAGTATGGAAATATAACAATCAATAATAGGTGGTTGGCGAACTATTTTTGCTACCGTTTGAAGAAAAAATGGGAGGGTGATGTCACCCTCCCATTTCCTTTAATCTAAGTTGATTGAGGTTGTTTGAGTGCCTGTTTCAGCACTTCGCCCAAGCGGGTCATCCCGATGCGGATGCCCTCCTCGGAGGCATTCGAAAAGTTAAGCCGCATGGTGTTATGTCCCCCGCCATTGGCAAAGAATGGCGCGCCGGGAACGAAAGCGACTTTCTTTTCTACGGCGATCGGCAGCAATTCTGTGGTGTCGACCTGGGGAGGAGCGGTGACCCAGAGGAAGAGACCGCCATGTGGCCGGATGTAGGTCACGCCTGGCGGGAATACCTCGTCAATCAGTTCTATCATCAGGTCACGGCGTTTTTTGTAGACCTCGCGAATCACGGGGATATGTCTGTCTAGGAACCCATCTTTGCATACTTCACAGGCTAACATTTGGTTGAAGGTGGAAGTGTGCAGGTCGGAACCTTGTTTGGCTTGCACCAATTTCAGGATTGCCTCTTTGGGGGCAATCGCCCATGCCAGCCGCAAACCCGGAGCCAGCGTTTTGGAGAAGGTGCCCAGATAGATCACGTTGCCTTTGTAGTCGGTGGTGTTGTTTCCGCGGCGTTCAGCGTCAATCTGAAGAAGAGAAGGCAAGTGTTCACCCTCATAGCGCAGCTGCCCATAGGGATCGTCCTCGATGATCGGGACCTGATATTTTTGGGTGATCTCGACAATTTTCTCTCGCCGCTCTTTCGTCAGGGTGCAGCCCATCGGGTTATGGAAGTTGGGGAGCACGTATACAAATTTGGGATTTTGATCCATTTTGCTTTCCAATGATTCGGGGATCATCCCATGCTCATCGGTATCCACCGAAATGAATTCAGCCCCATAGACCTTCCAGGCCTGGAGCGCACCCAAATAGGTGGGAGATTCCACCAAAATTTTATCCCCAACGTCGATGAAAACTTTCCCGACCAGGTCCAGGGCTTGCTGGGACCCACTGGTGATGAGTACATTCTCGGGGGAAGCATGAATTCCGAAGCGGGCTGAGCGTTCGGCAATCATTTCTCTTAATGGCATGAAGCCTTCGGTAGTGCCGTACTGCAGCGCCTGGGAACCATTCTCTTCCAGCAGGGAAGTGCAGCTTTCAATGAAGCGTTTAATGGGGAATACATCCGGGGAGGGCAGCCCTCCGGCGAATGAGATCACCCCTGGGAGGTTGGAAATCTTGAGCAGCTCTCTGATGGTGGAGCTTTGCATGCGTTGTGTGCGGCTGGCGAAGTTTTTTACCCAAATATTTTCCATAAAAATTTACATCCTTTTTTTGCTCGGAAAAATTCCGAATCACTGTATTGTTAGTATACTTTGTTTGGCTGGAACCGATGAATCAAATACGTTCCAGATGATGTACATTTTTGTTATGTGTAAAAAAACTCTCCCCCAGCTTGGGGGAGAGTTTAGATTCTATTACGGGAACCGTGATAGCACCAATGCTGCATTAGGTAGGTAGGTCCGGTCTCCCGGGGATAGCTCAGCAGGCGCTTTGGCTGGTGTTGTGGGGGCGGATTGGTAGATGTAAATGGGGGTACCTGCTTCCATGTACTTTTCATCAATATATGCCTGACCGGTGAGGAGGCCATCGGCATCCACGGCGCAGCTGGTCACGTATCCGATCGTCTTGCCGCGCTTATCGATCACCGGGTCGCCGTTGTGTGCCATGCGCACACCTTTTTCAGTAAAACGGAAGCGCACAACAATCGATTTTCGGTTTTCTTCCTGCTTGAGGAAGGCTTCCCGCCCGATGAACCATGGTTTGTAGGTCTTGACATAGGAGCGGAACCCGGCATCACCGACACCGAGGTTGTTGTCCCCACCCATCTCGTGCCCGTATAAGGGCAGGCCAGCTTCCGTGCGGAGGGAGTCCCTGGCCCCCAATCCGCAGGGCTTGAGTCCAAAGGCTTCGCCTGCTGCCATCAGCTTGTTCCAGAGTTCCACCGATTTTTGGGGATGGACAAAGAGCTCGAAGCACATATTCTCGCCGGTATAGCCGGTGCGGGAGACGACCAGGTCAATCCCACCGACCACAGCTTCGCACAACTCGGTACGTTTGAGTTTGAGGATGCGCTTTTTAGCCGCATCGTCCACACCCAGGGACAGGAGAATATCGCGGGATTTAGGGCCCTGGAGGGCAATGTCCACACGCATATCGGGGCCTTCTTTGGGGTCGCGCAAGTTGCGCAAGGTGATGCCGCGCCCGTATCCCAGCGCCCAGGGACGGTGCCGGGAAATGGCAACCTTGCCTTCCAGAACAGCATTGAGCCAGGTCCAGTCTTTATCATCGTTGGAGGCGTTGACGACCACCAGGTATTTTTCCTTGCCTCGCCGGTAGACCAACAGGTCGTCAATCACGGAAGCGTCGGGGAGCAGGAAGTGGGTGTAAAGGGATTGCCCGACAGCCAGGCTGCCGATGTCGTTCCCGCAGACGGTATCCAGGAATACAACTGCATCCGGGCCTTCCACCTG
>QKGK01000024.1 GCA_003250455.1 Chloroflexota bacterium
CCGAACGCATGGCGGCCACAAAGGGAGCGATCCTCTCCCTGCTGACGGACGCCTATCAGCGGCGCGACCGGGTGGGGCTGGTGGTCTTCCAGAAAGATCGTGCCAATCTGGTGCTGCCGCCGACCAACTCGGTGCAGCTTGCCCAGCGCGCCCTCAAAGACATCCCCGTAGGCGGGAAGACGCCGCTCACCGCCGGGCTGTACCTGGCGCACGAGGTGGTCAAGCGCGAGAAGATCTCTCACCCGGACGTGATCCCGCTGCTGATCATCCTCACCGATGGGGCCGGGAACGTCTCCATGACCGGCGACCTGCCCCCTCAGGAAGAAGCGCACCGCCTGGCGGAGAAGATTGCCCAGGATGAAATCCGCTGTGTGGTGATCAATATGGAACACCAGGCCTTTGACCAGGGGCTGGCCCAAGCATTGGCAGACCATCTGCATTCCCCCTGCTACAGCCTGAACGAGCTCAAAGCGGAGAACCTCTACCAGGCAGTACGCGCTGAAATGGAAAGCTGATGGATTTTGAGGAATACCGCGCCCGCTATTATGCCGACCCACAACCGGAGCAGCGTTATCCGTTTGCGGGTGTGCGCGGCGCGACCCTGTTCTACCAGGATTACCCCGCCGCCCTGGGGTTTTTCAGGCAGGTGTTGGGTGATCCGGCTTATGTGGAGGGCGAATTTACCCACGGATGGCGCATCGGAGAGAGCTGGCTGACGGTTTTCCCAGCCAAGGAAGGCAGCCCAACCAACCTGGAAGTGCCCATTTACCTGCAAAGCCCTGAAGCCGTGGATGCGCTGTATGCGGCCTTTATTACTGCAGGCGCTGCAGGAGACCCGCCTCAGGATACGCTGATGTATGTCCCCGTGCGCATGACGGTGGTGGCCGACCCGTTTGGGGTGATGTTTACGCTGGTAGGAGAATATCCGCTGGAAGATTGAAATGGTTTGGGACGCCAAACCATTTATATATTACGGGCAGCCGATGCCCAGATAGATGCACTTGGCCGCAGGCCACGAGCTGGGCTGTTCGGTCAGCATCCAGTAGAAGGGCGAGACCACTTCCTGCAGGCCGACGAAAGGTTCGTGCAGTTCGGTCTCGTTGAGCGGGATTTCCACCGGCACGGTGATGCTAATGGGGATCTCGGTGTCCACCGGCACGGTCAGGTCCAGCCTGATCGGGAGGGCGGTGCCCTCGGGAAGGATGATGTCGGTGGGGGCTTGCTGGATGATCAGACCGCCGGTGTTCAGGCTGACGGTGGCACCTTCGATCAGCGTGTCCTCGGAGAGGATCACGACGGTGGACTGCTTTAGCGGCAGGTCGAACTGTACCGGGATGGTATCTTCCACCGTGACGCTGGTTTTGATAGTAGCCTGGTCCATAAGCAGAAAATTGTAGTATAATCCGCCGACGACATCACTGGTCACCAAATTTTTGATGGCAAATACCTGTTTGGCGAGCGAAAATACCACAGCCAGCAGGATGATATTTAACAAAATGGAGAGGAACGCCCCGACACTCCAGAACGCGGGCAGGAGATTTTCTTGCCAGCGTTTTTTTTGAGTGGAAATCGGCGTATTTTTATCTGAATTGTTTGATAATTCCATGACGAATTTGGCGGCCTTTCACCTGCGATTTCATCTTGTGTGTGATAAAGCAGGTGCAATATACAAACCACTATAGCATAAGCAAAAGATTTAAGATACTTGTAATACCCAACACTTTGAAAATGCCATTACTCAAGCTATAATGATGAAGGCTTGGAGCATATATTGGAGGAACAACCATGGCAAATGAAGCTATTCATCCATACCCCGTTGCAGTCATTGGCGCTGGTCCGGCAGGACTGTATGCTGCCCGAACGCTCGCCTCAGCCGGAATGCCGGTAGCCCTGATCAACCGGGACGTGAAACCCGGCGGTCTGGCGGAATATGGAATTTTTCATAACAAATATAAAATGAAACTGGGTTTGCGGAAGCAGTTCCATCGCATCATGGAAGAACCCGCGATCCATTATTTTGGCAATATCCGGGTTGGGGAAGATGGGGACCTTAGCCTTGAGTCGCTAAAGCAGATGGGGTTCAAAGGCATCATGGTGACGGTCGGCGCCCAGGGAACCAAATGGCTGGGCCTTCCCGGTGAAGAATTGACCGGGGTCTACCACGCCAAAGATATCGTCTACCATTACAACGAACTGCCTCCATACACCGAGGAAGAGTTCCACATTGGGGAAAAGGTGTTGTTGATCGGGGCCGGAAACGTGATGGTGGATATCGCCAATTACTGCGTGCATGACCTGAAGGTCAAGCAGGTTTCGGCGATTGTCCGCCGCGGCCCGGCAGATGTGAAGTTCGATAAGAAAGAATTGGAAACCATTGCCCAGAACTTGGACCTGGGGGCGCTGGATGCAGAAATTGCCCGTACGGCCCCGGTGCTGGAAGATGTTGGACAGGATCCGATGGCAGCCAAAGCCTTTATCCTTTCGGCGTTGCTGCAGGCCAAACCCAAAGATTCGGACACCAAGGTCAACTTCCATTTCCTGGCAACGCCCACAGCGATCGTGGGTGACGGGGAAGGGAACGTGGCAGGGCTGGAGGTGGAACAAACCACCCTTAAGCTGCGCGACAATGGCTCCACCAGCGCAGTTGGCCT
>QKGK01000145.1 GCA_003250455.1 Chloroflexota bacterium
ATCGGCGAGCGCGGCGAACCGGGCGAAGAACGCACCATCCGCATGGAACTCAAGCTGATCGCCGATGTTGGTATCGTGGGCGTGCCCAACGCGGGCAAGTCCACTTTCCTCTCGGCAGTCACCAACGCCCAGCCCAAGATCGCCAGCTACCCGTTCACCACCCTGCAGCCCAACCTGGGGGTGGCTAACCTGGACGACGACAACACCCTGGTGCTGGCCGACATCCCCGGGCTGATCGAAGGGGCGCACATGGGCGTGGGCCTTGGGCACGATTTCCTGCGCCATGTGCAGCGTACGCGGGTGCTGATCCACCTGCTGGACGGCACCTCCGAAGACCCGCTGGCCGACTATGCCCAGATCAATACCGAGCTGGCCCTCTTCGACGAAGACCTGGGCAAAAAGCCGCAGGTAGTGGCGCTGAACAAGGCCGACCTGCCCTTTGTGCGCGACCTGTGGCCGGAATTTGAGAAGCTCTTCAAAGAACATGGCATCAGCCAACCGCTGATGATCTCCGCCGTCAGCGGGGAGAATGTGCGCCAGTTGCTGTACCGCGCCGCCCAGGTGCTGGCGGAATCGCCCGAACCGCCGCCGGTGGCCGAAATGCCCGTCTACCGCCACGAGACCGATCCCAACGAGTTCAGCATCGAGCGTGAGGACGACGGCAGCTACCGCGTGGTCGGGGAATCGATTGAACGCGCTGCCGCTATGACCTATTGGGAGTACGACCAGTCCGTGCGCCGCTTCGCCCGCATCCTGGAGACCATCGGGATCGATGAAGCCCTGCGCGAGGCCGGTGTTTCCCAGGGGGATACCGTCCACATCGGTGATTACGAGCTGGTGTGGGAGGACTGACCCCATGACTGCACCAAAACGGATCGGCATTTTCGGCGGCACCTTCGACCCGCCCCATTTTGGGCATCTCATTCTGGCTGCCGAGGCTCAATACCAATTAAAACTGGATATTCTGCTGTTTGTACTCACCCCGGACCCGCCGCACAAGCAGGGCCTGCACCTGACCAACCTGGAAGACCGGCTGGCGATGCTTGCCGCGGCGATAGAGGGGCATGACGGCTTTGTGCTTTCCACCGTGGATATCGACCGCCCCGGCCCGCACTTCACCGCCGACACGATGGCTTTGCTGCACCAGGAATACCCGGAAGGGACCCTCATCTACCTGATGGGCGGAGACTCGCTGGACGGCCTGCTGGTGGACTGGCACCGCCCGGACGAATTTGTGGCCCTGTGCAACGAGATCGGGGTGATGCGCCGCCCGCAGGACGAGCTTGACCTGCGGCCGCTGGAGCAAGCTTTCCCCGGCATCACCGCCAAGATCCACTTTGTGGAGGCGCCGCTGCTGGAGATTGCTTCCAACCAGATCCGCCGGCGCATCCGGCAGGGGCGGCCGTACTGCTTCTATCTGCCGGAAGCGGTGCGCGCGGTGATCGACCAACGGGGAATTTATCAAACAGACGGAGACGAGTAACTTCTCTTTTCCCTAGTGCGGCTGGCCGGATGTGCGCAAAGTACTGGTGCGCAGGCTGCTTTTCAGGTTAGAATACGATTATGGAAAATTTGCTATCTTCTACAAATGTATGGGTTGGCGCGCTGATCATTTTTTCGATGCGCGTGATCAATATTGCCCTGGATACTCTGCGCATCCGCATGATGTCCCGCGGGCAAAAGCCGCTGGCATTCATCTTTGGGGTGATCGAAACCTTCATCTTTGTCTACACCCTGGGGAGCGTCTTCCAGGACCTGGATAACTGGGTGAATACCGGGGCGTATGCCCTCGGGTTTGGTGTGGGCAGCATTTTGGGTATGGCGCTCGATGAACGCATGTCTGTGGGCTATGCCCATCTGCGGGTGATCAGCCCAAACCGCGGCGCCCTGATCGCCGAGCGCCTGCGGGAAGAAGGCTTCGCCGTTACCGAAGTTTCCGGGCGCGGGCGGGATGGCACCGTCACCCTGCTCAACCTGAGCATCCAGCGCAAGAACGCCAAAAAGGCGCGCCTGCTGGTGGAAGAGATCGACCCGAACGCCTTCATCACGGCAGAGGAATTAACCCCCGTGCGCAGAGGGTATTGGGGAATTTAACCCTATGTTTTGTGAACAGAAATGAACGGCCGGGGCTCACTCAGAGCCCCGGCTGTTTTATTATCCCTGTATGTGCCCGCTTGCATTTATTGGAAAACCGGATTAGAGATTGCTTCGCTGAGTAAAAGCTTTGCTTTTATCCAGCTCGCAATGACACCCCGAATCACCCTTGTCATTGCGAAGGAGCGCAGCGACTGTAGCAATCTCTGACTTTGAGATAAACACTCCCCAATATGTGGCTTGATTCCGGTTCTGCTGATTATCCTGTACAATACTAATTGGAGAGGGCTGAACTTCTTTGATCTCTCTTTCACCACAAGGAAAACAAGTGACGATTTGTCGTTAAAAGGAATAAAAATGACTGAAAAAATAAAAGCCCCATACGGTTCCTGGAAGTCGCCGATCACCACCGACCTGATCACCAGCGCAGGAATAGGGTTAGGCACCATTGAACTGGATGGCGAGAATAGTTATTGGCTGGAAACCCGTCCAAAAGAGAATGGACGGATGGTCATTGCCCGGTACACGCCTGACGGAAACATTACTTATGA
>QKGK01000099.1 GCA_003250455.1 Chloroflexota bacterium
ATGCTCACCATGTACGACCCGCGCACCAACCTCTCCAAAGATGTGGAAACCGAGGTGCGCACCTACTTCCCGCAGCAGACCTTCCAAACGGTAATCCCGCGCAGCGTCCGCCTGGCCGAAGCACCCTCCTACGGGCTGCCCATCCTGGCCTACCAACCCAGCTCTCCCGGCGCGGTTGCCTACGGCGACCTGGCTCGTGAGATCCTGGTGGGGGATGGGAAAGCCGTCCCGGCTTAGCCCGCACCGCCCTTGATAGGGTAAAATATACAAATCGGATATTGTTCGATCAATAATCCTCCACACAAGGAAAGACTATGGCCTCCTCACGCAGACCAGGACTCGGAAAAGGGCTCGGTGCCCTGATCCAGAATTCAGACCCCATCACCCCGGAAACCCCCGGCGTGATGCAGGTGCCGGTGGAAAACATCCAGCCGAACCCGCACCAGCCGCGCACCCATTTCGACCCGGACGACCTCAAAGATCTTGCCGCCTCCATCCAGGAGCACGGTGTCATCCAGCCGCTGATCCTCACCAAAGGTGAGCAGCCCGAACAGTATTACCTCATCGCCGGGGAACGCCGCTGGCAGGCTTCCAAACTGGCCGGGCTGGAGAATGTCCCCGCCCTCCTGCGCGAGGCTACCCAACAGGAAATGCTCCTGCTGGCACTGATCGAAAACGTACAGCGCGCCGACCTCAACCCCCTGGAGACCGCCGAAGCCTACCAGCACCTGGCCGCATCCTTCAACCTGACACACGAGCAGATCGCCGATTCCGTCGGTAAAAGCCGCTCCGCCGTCACCAACACGCTCAGCCTGCTGGAGACTGCCCCGGAAGTACGTAAGGCCTTGCTGGACGGCAAGCTCAGTGAAGGTCATGCGCGTGCACTTAAGGGCCTCTCTCACGAACAGCAAACCGCCGCCCTTTCCACCATCATCAAAAAGACCTTCAGCGTGCGCGATACCGAAGCATTGGCACGCATGCTCAAAGGGGAAGGCGCGCCTGTGGAGGCCAATCAGCCCTCCAGGAAATCGCCGGAACTGGCCGCCCTGGAAGACCAGCTGGAATCCGCCATGGGCTTCAAGACCACTATCAAGCACGGCAGCAAAGGCGGCACGATCACCATCCACTACTATAACGAAGAAGACCTCAACACCCTTACGGATAAGCTGCTCAACGAATAAATACCTGCGCCGGTGATCCTCACCGGCGTAATTTTTACCTGCCCCTAAAGAATACACCCATGAAATTCCTTTATAACGCCCAGATTCACACGCTCAACCCGGCCCAACCGCAAGCCAACGCCCTGGTGATGGACGACCAGCCCGCCCACCGTGGGCGCATCCTCGCTGTGGGGGATGGCGAAACTCTCAAAGCGCAGTACGGGGGGTTGGCTCAAGGGGAAGACCTCGACGGCAAGGTTATCCTCCCCGGCTTGACTGATGCCCACATTCACCTGCGCCAGTATGCCAACTTTCTCCAGTCGGTAGACCTGTTTGGCGCCGACAAAGCCACCCTGCGGGCAAAAGTGGCGCAAAAAGCCGCCCAAACCCCACCCGGGGCATGGGTCCAGGGATACGGCTGGAGCCAGGACAACTGGGGCGGAGAGTTCCCCACCGCCGCCGAACTGGACGCGGTTACACCCGACCATCCCGTGCTGTTGATGGGGGTTTCGCTGCATGTCATCTGGGCCAATTCGGCAGCCCTGCAAGCCGCGGGCATCACCGCACACACGCCGGACCCGCCCAAAGGGGTCATCCAGCGCGGCCCCGACGGCAGCCCCACCGGCCTGGTCTTCGAAGAGGCCATGTCCCTCTTTGAGAACACCCTGCCCGCCCCCACTACCGAACAAACCCTGCGCCTGTTTGAACACGCCCAGCAGCAGCTCTGGCAGATGGGCATCACCGGTGTGCACAACTTCGACCGCATCCCCAGCTTCATCACCCTGCAGACCCTGCGCCAGGCGGGGCGGCTCAAGCTGCGCGTGGTGCAGAACCTGCCGGTGGACTCGCTGGACGAGATCATCGCTGCTGGCCTGCGCACCGGCCTGGGCGACGAACTCCTGCGCATTGGCGGCATAAAGGCCTTTGCCGACGGCGCATTAGGCTCCCGAACCGCCGCCATGATGCAGCCCTATCTGGACGACCCAGCCGGGGATCACACTCATTCCAACGACAGCCCCAGTCGGCCGGTCAACACCGGCATGCTCCAGTTGGACGCCGAAGACCTGATGGAGTTTGGCCAGAAAGCCGTCCGCAGCGGTCTAAGCCTGACCATCCACGCCATCGGCGATGCCGCCAACCACCAGATGCTGGACGGTTTCGAACAGCTCCGCCGCTACGAGCAGGCCCACCAGCTGCCGCATTACCGCCACCGCATCGAGCATGTTCAGCTGCTGCACCCTGCAGACCTCAACCGCCTGGCTGAACTGGACCTGATCGCCTCCATGCAGCCGATCCACGCCACCTCGGATATCGAAATGGCCGACCTCGGCTGGGGGGAACGTTCCCGTTATGCCTATGCCTGGCGCACCCTGCTGGATACCGGTGTGCAAATGGCCTTCGGCTCCGACGCTCCGGTGGACAGCCCCAACCCCTTCTACGGCCTGCATGCCGCTGTCACCCGGCAAAAAGCCAGCGGCTACC
>QKGK01000540.1 GCA_003250455.1 Chloroflexota bacterium
GCTGCGTCCAGTCCGGCAAATTGCCATTCGACCGGGTAGTTGACCGCAAAGGGTGCAAAAAGCTGCCGCTGTTCTCCATTCACGCTGTACTGGATCACGCCCGCATATGCGCCAGTCTCCGGTTTGTCCAAGACAAGCTCATACTTACCTGCCCCGGTCTGGGTGAACCTGTAGCTGGAAACCTCTCCGGATGGAGATGCGATGGCGACTAAGGGCGAATTCGCAGTGTTTCCCATTGTATCCGGGTCAAACGCCAGGTTCAGGGTCAGTTTGGTGTCACTTTCATCAACAGAAACGAAAGACTCGCCAAATGTCGGGGAGGGCAGTGTATAACGCACTACCTGTGCCCAAAACTGGCCCTGGGCATCCCAGGTTTTCATCTCCGGCGTCCAGCTCTCCCCGATATCGCCCATCCAGGCGGCGACATGTCCTAAGCCCACCTGCCAAACCGAAAGGATCGGGTCGCCAAAATTCCCTGAAACCAGCACATCTTCAGCGCCCAGGGCAGCCTTGCTCTGCAAGGCTGTGTAGGCATTCAGACGCGGCAGGCTGTCGAGACGGATATCCGAGAGGATCGGGTGTCCATCCACTTCCAGGACAAGATTGGTGACCCCCTCCTGGATATTTTCTGCCTGGATGGCGCGGCTTTCCGAGATCATCACTTCGGGCAAATCCACCGGGTTCATCACCTGGTAAAACCGCCCGCCGCCTGCCTCAGCGATCATCGAGAGCTTCTCCAGGTCACTTTCTCCCCCCAGGGCAATCGTGGAAATTGTGATCCCGTTCTGCCGGGCAACCTGCGCCAGACGCACAAACTCATCCACAGAGCCGTCAGCGCTTTCTCCATCCGACATCAGTAAAATATGCGGGTAATCGGTCGTTTCGGTGCCCACAAGGGCTTCTACCGCCGTTTCAAGGGCATTGTACATCAGTGTGCCCCCAAACGCTTCGATCTGGCTGACTTTATCCTGCGCTTCTCGCAGCGCCAGCCCATCCCCCACCGGACGAATATCCACCTCCCAGGTGGTCACGCCGGAAAAAGTGATCACCCCGAGATAATCATCCGAGCGCAGGGTTTCAATCGCCCGGATCGCACCTTCCCTGGTCAGGTCAATCGGGGCAATCGATGTATCCCGGTCCCCGGCCATGCTCCCGGAGCGGTCCAGCACCAGCAGGAAGGTGATCGGCACCCGCTGAACGCGGTCAGGCGGGGCCATCACCACCGGGAGGATGGGTGCAAAACCGGTGTTCTGGTAGCCGCCCAGCGTGTAGCTGTTGCGTCCGCCAAGGAAGAGCAGCCCTTTTCCCTTTTCAACCACATGCAGTTGGATATTCTTCATTTGCTCCAGGGTCAGGTCTTGCGCCAACAGATTATGTAAAATAATCGCCTGATATTCCTCCAGCCCGGCCACCGAACCTGGCACCTCGTCCGGTGAAGCGGTCACCACCGTAATCCCTTCCCCGGCCAGGCCCTGGATGAGCTTGTCTGCCTCGGCTTCCGCTTTGGTGACAAATAATGCCCGCGGTTTGGGGTACACCTCGACCGCAGTGTATGCCACATTGTTGCCCGTAAACGCATCCCCTGGAGCATCCACCCGGATTTCAATGCCCATCACACCGGCAGTCCCTGCCTGGAATGGGATATCCACCAGATTCTCACCAGTGGTTAAATCCATGGAGACCGGACTGGTGTAGAGCGTCCCGTTCACCCACACCTGAAGTGTGACGGACACTCCCCCAATTTCCTCGGGCACATTGACAGGTACACGCAATGTGAATTGGTTGCCCTCCCACACAGATTTCCCTCCCAGGACATTGCCCAGGGTCAGGTCGTTCTGATATTCCTGCGTATCCATGCGGATAAACTCCATCCGGGTACCGGTTGAACGCAGTCCCTGGAAGCTCTCCTGCAAGGCAAGCGTCTCATCAACCTGCCCGTCGGTCATCACCAGCACTTTCCCGGGTTTACCGCTCAGCAGATCGCCTGCTAATTGCAATGCTTCACCCAGATCACTGCCGCCAGATGCCGGTTCCGGCCAATCATCCGACAGCACCGCCGAAGGAGATGCGCCAAACACCAATACCTCCCTGTTAGCGTGTGCTGCTTTCCAGGCGGTGGCAAAAACCCGGGCATCGAACTGCTGCTGTTCCGGAATGCTGTCTGAAAGGTCTACGATCAAGATCTCTGGCACGAGCAGTTCCCCGGCAGGCCGCCCCTGCACCAAAAAGAAAGCTGCCCCCAACAGTGCCATTAAGGCGATCCGCAGCACCGCCGCAGTCAGCCAGCGCAGATGAGTCCACCAGGCCAGGAAGATCAATCCCGCCATAGCAAGGACAAAAAAGCCGCCCGCCAACCAGGTGCCTACCGCCATGCCCGCCACGCCTCCAACACCAAAAAAAACACAGCCATCAGCAGCAGCCACGGGCTGAGGTTCACTTCGATCATTTGCCGTTCAGTTTCCTGGTCCCCTTGGGAAGATTCCACAGCAAAGCGCCATTCCTGGGGCGCAATATCACTCTCGGAAGTCTCCCCCGCATTCACGCCGACAGAAAATTCCTGCTCCTCCCCAAGCACATCCGTGTACTGGAAGTTGTATATCCCCACCTGGTCGAACTCAATGGCTGCGTTT
>QKGK01000027.1 GCA_003250455.1 Chloroflexota bacterium
GTTTTTTGAAGATGACTGCCAGCAGCCCATACATAGAAATGGCGTGCTGGGCATGCCCGGAAGGGAGGCCGTATCCCACTGTGGGTGTGGTGATCAAGGCTTCCGGCTTAACCCAATAGGGCCGCGGCTGTCGAAATGATAATTTGGCCAGCTCATTAACCCCGGCGGTCAGCAGCAGCATGACACCGACGCGGAAACCCAGGGTATAGTCAAACACCCACAGGACGACTGGTAAGACAAACAAATAGAAATTTTCGGTGCCCAGGAAGGTGAAAAATTTCATCACCGGAATCAGCCAGCTCCCCAACCCCTGCAGCCAGGCGGTGAATTCCAGGCTTAGCTGGAGAACGGTTTCAACCATCACTACCTCCTAAATATGGTTAATATGGTTCTGGATGAACTCGTGGATCGGGTCGAACACGCGGGTAATGTCGCCGTCCCGGGTGATCACGTGCCGGGCATGGTCTACCCAGAGCAGTTCTTTATCAGGCGACCCCAGGCTGGCGAAGATCTTTTTGGCGTGCTCGCTGACCACATAGTCGTCATCCTTTGAATGGATAATCAGGGCGGGCACTTGCACCTCTGGCAGAGTGATGCGCAGTTGGCCCAGCAGGCGGCTGAGCTCATAGGCCGAGCGCACCGGGTGCTTCGGGTAGCTGATGTGTTGTTCGTGCATCTCCGGTTTGAACCAAGGAGAGCCGTTACTTTTATCCTGGGTGGGCATCACAGCGCTCATCACGCGCATCACCCAGGGGACTTTGGCGGCCCAGCGGACGGGAAAATCATAGGGAGTGGACATTGCTACCACCCCCTCCACGGGCAGCTGGGCTGCCTGGATAAGGGAAAGCACGCCGCCCATGGAAAGCCCGATGAGGAACTCTTTGTCGCAATTTGCCTTCAGCAGGTGGTAGCCATCTTCCACGGAGGCCAGCCAGTCATCCGGGCGGGTGCGGATCATATCGCTCATGCTGGTAGCGTGCCCGGCCAGGCGCACCCCCACCACGGTGTAGCCTTTTTGGTTGAGGTACTCGCCCAGCAGGCGCATCTCTTTGGGGGTGCCGGTAAACCCATGCACCAGCACACACCCCACCGGTCCGCCGGGAAAGAAGAAAGGCTCAGCTGTTTCAATGATCTGGTGTTGAGTCATTTTATAATCCTATGATCTGTAATTCCTTGGGGAAGGTTGTCAGGCTTTTCAGGCCGTTTTCGGTGACGACCACATTATCTTCAATCCGCACGCCAAACTGGTCGGGGAGATAGATGCCTGGTTCGATGGTAAAGGTCATCCCCGGCTGAAGAAGCATGGGGTTATCCGCCCGGATATAGGGCGCTTCGTGAGCGCTCATTCCCAGGCCGTGCCCGGTGCGGTGGACAAAATATTGCCCAAAACCGATCTCTTCAATCACTTCCCGGGTGGCAGCGTCCACTTCGCCGCAGGTAACGCCGGGTTTGCCGGTTTTGTGTCCTTCCTGGTTGGCTGCCAATACGGTGTAATAGACGCGCTCCTGCAGCGTGGAGAACTCGCCCACGGCGAAGGTGCGGGTGATGTCCGAGAAGTAGCCGTTCCAGTTGGCGCCATAGTCGATCACCAACAGGTCGCCTTTGGCCAGCGGCCGCTCGGAGGGGACCGCGTGCGGGTTGGCCCCGTTAGGGCCGGTGGAGACGATTGGCTGGAAGGGCAGTTCACCCTGGCTGCCGTGTTTGAGCAGTTCCTGAATGAGCACCCCGGCGACTTGCTTTTCGGTCATCCCGATCCTGATCTGCGGCAGGGTGGCCTTCAGCGCTGCTTCGGCAATCTCGGCAGCCTTTTGCATTTCGGCAATTTCCTGGTCATCCTTGCGCATCCGCAGGCTGGCAACCACATCGCCAGCGTTGACAAATTTGGCTTTCGGCAAGGCGTTTTGCAGCAGGCGGTATTCCAGCAGGCGCATGGTATCGTCCTCCACGCCAATCGTGCCCCCATCCATGTGGGCAAGGGCGGCAGCGTAGCGGTCGGGCCAGGTGGTCACGTCTTCTCCGTAGGTGGTAGCGGTTATTTCGTAGGAGAGGCCGTTGAGCTTGAGGGATTCCAGTTCCGGCAGCACGATCACCGGAGGTGCAGCAGCCGTAAAGACGGCCACGACCGGCCGCTCCATGAGGTGGAAGTGCATTCCGGTCATGTAAGTCTGGCTGGCGCCCGGGTTGAGGGCGATGGCATCCAGCCCGGCGGCAGATAAGGCTGCCGCAAGTTTTTCTTGGCGGATCTTCAGGAAATCGTTTGCGGTACTCATAGGGTTTTTCTCCGGGTTTAGAAATGTTCGTGCAGAGAGGGGATCAGCGGGGGGAACAGCTGGCGCATCTGGCTGTTATATTTTTCAGGGGTCTCCCCCCAGCCGCGGAAGGGAAATCTTTCGGGCGGCAGGCTGCCAAATACCAGGGAAGATAGCCCCTGGATGCCCAGCCAGCAATCAGCCTGGGCTGCGCGGGAAACCTGCAGCACGCCGCCCTGCCCGGAAAAAGTCCAGACGCCTTCGTTCCATGGGCAGATCGGGTCCACAATCCTGGCGGTGAACTCTCCTTCGCCCACCTGAAGACCGTTGAGCTGTTCGATGTCGATCACGCGGCCCATGGGGGCAATGCGCC